>JAUNVN010000075.1 GCA_030537655.1 Bowdeniella nasicola
AGCACCCCCGATAGCAGTGAGGTCCACGTGGTAGTAATCGGCCCGAGGCGCACCGGACGTGGACGCAGTTTCGTGCGGATATTCCACCGGTCCCACATCGCGGCGAGGAGCACCAACGGGATGAGCATCCCGAGGGCATAAACCGCAAGTAATACCGCCCCGTAGGTGGCCGATCCTCCCAGGGATGCGACGGTAAGGACCGAACCGAGGATCGGACCGCTGCACCCACCAGCCACCCCGTAGGTGATCCCGAGGAAGAAAATTGCGACCGACCCGGTGCGATCGTGGCCGGTGGGGGTTAATCGGTCGGCGGCCCGCGCCCCGGGAAGGCGGAAACTCACCCCGCAGGCGAGCAACACCCCCAAGACGATAATGATGATGGCGCTGCCACTGATCACCACCTCGCGGTAGCGCACCAGTAACTGCCCCATACCTCCCGCGAGCGCACCCAGGGGAACAAGGGTGAGCACCAAGCCGAGATAAAACAGCGCCATCTTTGCCAGCAGTCGGGTGCGCGAAGCAAAGGCGCTGGCGAAAAATCCGGGCAGGAGCAGTGCCGCACACGGGCTGAGGAGCGTGGCAATCCCCCCGAAAAACGCCCCGGCGATCCCAATAGTAGTCATCGCCTGTAGCCTAGCGCGCTTCGCTTCGACTGTCCCTGGACCCTAAAGAGGCTTAAGCTGGGCGATATGTCCATTATGCAACGTACCTCGCTGCCAATTGTGGGCGTGAGTGCCAGCGGCGATAAAGACGACAATTCGCCCGCCCCGCCCCCCGCTGCGGTAGCTGTGCCCCGCACCGAGAGCGGCATGCCGATTATGCGCGATGCCTACGGACGGGTGGCGCGCGATGTGCGCGTGAGTCTCACCGACCGGTGTAATTTGCGATGTACCTACTGCATGCCAGCTGAAGGGTTGGACTGGCTGCCAACCACCGATGTGCTCACCGATGCGGAAATTGTGCGGATGATTACGATTGCGGTGACCATCCTGGGAGTACAACAGGTGCGCTTCACCGGAGGTGAACCACTGATGCGGCGCGGTCTGGAAGATATTATCCGCGAGATCTCACCGCTGACCACCCAGGATGGCAAGCCGCTCGATATTGCACTGACCACCAATGGTCTCGGTTTGGATAAACGCGCGGCACAGCTGAAAGCCGCGGGGCTGCAACGCGTCAATGTTTCCCTCGATACCCTCGATCGCCAGCGCTACGCGCAGTTAACCCGGCGCGACCGCCTCGATGGGGTCCTTAACGGGTTAGCCGGTGCCGATGCGGCAGGTTTGCACCCCATTAAGGTCAACACCGTCTTGATGCAGGGGGTCAATGAAGATGACGCCGTCCCGCTGCTCGCTTTTTGTCTCCGACATGGCTACCAGCTGCGCTTTATTGAACAGATGCCCCTCGGCCCGCCACACACCTGGAAGCGCGAAACGATGGTTGATGCCAACGAGATCTTGCGACGGCTGGGGGAAATATTTGAACTATCTCAACAACCCGCACCGCAAGGAAGTGCACCAGCGGCCGTGTGGGATGTTCGCCCGGGAAGCTACGATGGCACGCCCTATCCTGGCGGTAGCGTCGGGGTGATTGCCTCGGTAACCCAGCCATTTTGTGGGGCTTGTGACCGCACTCGCCTCACCGCTGATGGCAAAATCCGTACCTGTTTATTTTCGCGTAGTGAAACCGATATTCGCGCCGCCTTACGCGGTGGGGCAAGCGATATGGAACTGGCCGAAATCTGGGCGGGTGCCATGGGGGCGAAAAAAGCTGGTCACGATATTGACGACCCATCCTTCGTGCAACCCGCGCGAACAATGTCAGCAATTGGAGGCTAAACGTTGATCACTCAAACCGTGGTGACGGTGCGCTATTTCGCCGGTGCTGCCGAAGCGGCCGGCACCCACGAAGACCATCTCGAAGTGCCCCGTGGTGCAACCCTGGCAGATTTGGCGGCGCGGTTAGCGGCGCAAAATGAGCGGCTTGCGCGCGTCATTGATGTGGCCTCATTCGTTGTTGACGGGGTGGTGACCACCGATCGGGATGCGAGTCTTAATGGGGTGGACGCCGTTGATGTGTTGCCACCATTCGCCGGTGGTTAAGGGCAGTTCGACCATTCGTGGGAGCCGTCGGCAAAACGTTGTAGTTTCCACACTGGTAGGCGGGCTTTAATCTCATCGACCAGTGCGGCAATCGCGGCGAAACCTTCCTGGCGGTGAGATGAGGCCACAGCGGCACCAAGGGCGGTCTGCCCGATGGTCAGCGGTCCGATCCGGTGGATCACTGCGAGTGCGTGCACATCAAAGCGGGCCGCAATATCATGGGCGACCTGGCCGACCAGATCCTGTGCTGTGGGGTGAGCAGAATATTCAATCCCGCTCACTGCCCGGCCACCATCGTGGTTGCGGACCACGCCGTTAAATGTCACCAGCGCGCCCGCCTCATCAACCAGGACGTCACTGGCCAGCGCTGCCACATCGATTGGTTCACTGCTCACACATGCACGAATAATGCGAGGATGCATACGATAGAACCCCCTAGGTAAGGACACGGATGCCTCTCACCGTACCGCTAAGCGCCCCGCTTAGCCCACTGAGTGCCCGCCAGCAGGCGCGCTACCACCGCACCTGTCTGGTACCGGGTATTGGCGAGGAAGGCCAACGCCGGTTGCTCGCCGCCAAAGTGTTGGTCGTTGGCGCGGGCGGATTGGGCTCCCCGGTGCTGCTCTACCTCGCCGCTGCCGGAATCGGCCAGCTCACCATCGCCGATGCCGATGTGGTGGAGTCATCAAATCTGCAACGCCAAATCATTCACACCACCACCAGTGTCGGCACCGCGAAAACCGCCTCCGCAGCCGCACGAATTCGGGGCCTCAATCCCGATGTGAGCGTAAGTGAACACGGGTGGCTCACCGGTGAGAATATCGATGCGCTCGTGAGCGAACATGACCTGGTTGTTGAATGCAGTGACACCTTCGATACGAAATTTCTTGTGGCCGATGCGGCCGCACGTTTGGGCATCCCCCTGGTGTGGGGATCAATCGTTGCGATGACCTTCCAGGTCGGCGCATTTTGGTCACACGCCCCCGCTCCCTATCCGGCGACCGGATTGCGTGACCTCTACCCAGATGCCCCACCTGCCGGGACCACGCCCTCCTCCTTTGATGTGGGTGTCCTCGGTGCGGTGTGTGGCCAGGCGGGGGGAGTGATGGCCAGTGAGGTCGTCAAACTCATCACCGGTGCCGGTGAGCCACTGCTGGGACGGATTGTGATCGCCGATGCGGCAGCTGGACGGTGGAATACCGTCCAATATGCGCCCGCAACGAAACGGGTGGCTGCCGCCCGGCAGGCAGCGGCACAACGGTTAGCCGACCCGCACCATCAACCCGCGATGCCCGATGATGACCTGCTCGAAGACAGCGGGAAAGGAAAACATGATTAGTCTGGAACACTACCGCGAAACAATCATTGAGGGCGTTACCGCCCTGGAGACGATCACGGTGCCGATCGGGCAGGCCCACGGACTGGTCCTGGCCGCCGATGCCACCGCGAAACTTGCGGTCCCACCTTTTACCAACTCGGCAATGGACGGATTTGCTGTCAAATGCGCCGATGTTCAAAATGCCAGTGACAGCGCGCCAGTCACCTTGAACATTACCGGCGATATCCCCGCCGGCGTTGCGCCCAGTGGAAAGGTCGAGGCCGGCTGTGCCCACCGCATTATGACCGGTGCGGCACTGCCCGCCGGTGCCGATGCGATCGTGCCGGTTGAATTAACCAATATTCCTCCCGGCCCCCACCCGCTGCCCGCGACAATCCAGGTGTATGCGCCGGTAACCTGCGGACAACATATCCGCCAGGAAGCTGACGATGTTGCGCTCGGAGACACGATCGTTTCCGGCGCTACCCGCCTGGGAGCCGCCCAGCTCTCATCTCTGGTTTCGGTTGGTTACGGCGAGGTGGTGGTCCATCGCCGCCCCCGCGTTGCCATCATGGCAACCGGCGATGAACTGGCCGCACCCGGGGTGATGCCACCGCCCGGCCATATTCCCGACTCGAACTCCACCTTGGTGACCGCCCTGGTTGATGAGGCTGGAGGTGAGGCAATCCAGGTGGCGACCAGTACTGATCAACCGGCAGAACTGTTACGCATCCTGCGGGAAACTGCCGCCGATGCGGATTTGATTATCACCACCGGTGGGGTGTCAGCCGGCGCGTATGACGTGGTAAAAGAAGCGACCAGTAAACGCGGGATGACCTTCACGAAAGTGGCAATGCAGCCGGGTAAACCCCAAGGCCACGGTGTCATAGAACTCGATGGACGCACCGTCCCCCTGCTGTCGCTGCCGGGTAATCCGGTCAGTGTCTTCGTTTCCTTCCACATGTTCGCCATCCCCCTGCTCGCGGTACTGGGCGGACTTGAGCGCAATAAAGCCCTGAACACCCACCGCCGGCGAATGGCGACCGCGACGGTCGGCTGGCCCAGTCCCACCGGGCGACGCCAACTCGCGCCGGTGACATTAGAAGAACCCACCCGGCCGGGTGATCTCCCCACTGTCACTCCCACCCACCGGCTCGGCTCCGGCTCCCACTTGGTGGCATCACTGCACCGCGCCAATGCGCTTGCGATGATTCCAGAAGCCGTTGACCAGGTGGCCCAATGGGATGTGGTTGAGGTGATTGAACTATGAAAAAAGATATGAAATTCACCCATCTCAACGCGGCTGGCAGTGCCTATATGGTGGATGTCACCGAAAAAACCCCAACCGTGCGGCAAGCCACCGCCGCGGGATGTGTCTATGCCTCACCGAGCGTGCTTCGTGCCCTTGCCGATGGCACCGTCCCCAAAGGGGATGTGTTAGCTGTCGCGCGGATCGCGGGGATTGCCGCAGCCAAACGTGTGCCCGACCTCTTACCCCTGGCGCACACGATCGGGGTGCACGGGGCAGCGATCGAGCTAGAACTGCGTGACGATCACGTCGAGATCCTCGCAACCGTGCGCACGGCCGATCGTACCGGGGTGGAGATGGAGGCACTGACCGCGGTGAGCGTTGCGGCGCTCGCCATTGTCGATATGGTCAAGGGCGTTGATCGCAGTGCCAGGATTGATAACTGTCGGATCATCGCGAAATCAGGTGGCCGTTCAGGCACCTGGGTGCGCCCGGGTGAAGAGGATCTGGTCGCGCGCGGTGGCTAGGGTCCATGCCGTTATTCTCGCCGGTGGCAGCGGCAGGATGGGCGGTACCACGAAAGCAGATCTGCAGCTTGGTGGTAAACGCCTCCTGGATTGGGTCCTTAGCGACCTTGAGGCATCTGACCTGGTAACTGGCGCTCGCGTTGTGGTGGCACCACCGCATGTGCGGGTACCTGCGCACGTGCAACGTACCCTAGAAGACCCACCGGCTGGCGGTCCGGTTGCCGGAATTTTTGCTGGCCTTGGCAAAGCCGGGGCCAGGAGCGAGGATATTGTCTGGCTTGCCACCTGCGACGCCCCCTACGCAGCTGCGGCACTGCCCAGGTTACATGCGCAGTTACTACGCGCCGGCCACGCCATCGATGCCGTCATCGCGATCGATGACCGTGGCCGTGAACAATACCTACTGGGTGCCTACCGGGTTCGTTCATTACACCAACGCGCGCAAAGCTGGCGACAGGGCGGCGCCGCACTACACGGTGCTCCCATGTGGCGGTTTATTTCCGCACTTGCCATTAAGGCCCAGCCCACTCCGGCAGTTATCCTCAACGACGTTGACACCTGGGATGATTTACGGGCGCTGGAATCCTAGTCCCGTTCGTGGACACTTCTGGCATCTGGCTCATGATCGATGATTGCCAAAATGTGGTCAATCAGCGGGCCGACAACACTGATCGCATCTTTCACCCCACCGTTGGATCCGGGGGCATTAACCACCAATGCGGCTCCTGGGTGGCGTGAGGTCAGCCCCACTTGGGCGCGCGAAAGCGTTGCGAAGGGCGTATTTTTCAGCCCGTGCATCCGGATCTGGTGGGCCAGGCCATCAAGGGGAAGGGAAATAAATCGCCCCGTCGCATCCGGGGTGACATCACGCCTGGAAATTCCGGTGCCACCGGTGGTGAAAATAATGCGTGCCTCGCCCGAAATTGCTTCTTGCATTGCCCCGGCAATCTGACCGCTATCATCGGGCACCACAATAATGTGGTCACATTCCACCCCGTATTCGGCCAGCAGTGATACTGCCAGCGGCCCGGAAGTATCTTCTGTTTCGCCGCTAGCGCAGCGATCCGAAACCGTAATTACTTTGCCAATGATCTTCTTCGTCTCGCTCATATCTGCACACTAATGCACGAATGCGGTTGGTGGGGATGAGCACGGAAAAACCGTGGGGATTTGCGCGCTATTTCACCAGGTAGCGTACGGTTGAGGCAGATAGTCATCAACGATCAAAGGAGCGGTCATGGGGAAAATGTCTGAAGCTGAAAAAATGGAAATCATGTACGCCTGGCTCGATGAGGTGTGTGAAACGCTCGATGTGAAGTCCGACCTCCTCGAGATTGTCACCCCTGCGATGCTCGATTTGATTCGCGATGTGGCCCATGGCCCATCACGTCCGGGCGCACCCATGACCGCGATGCTCATTGGGCTGGCCGCCGGACTTGCCCAGGGTGAAGAAGCCGGCCGCGATGATGACGACGCCGACCTGTCACCCACCTCACCGCAGGCGCTGGGCGGAGCAATTAAGAATAATATTCTCGCGATCGAAGAGCTGATCGAAGCCTACGTTAACGACTAACTGCTGCGCGGATGGGAAGCAAACCGAGGTGAGGGCGAATCATGGATGATCTTCATATCGCACCTGGACCGGGTAATCCGCACGGCCTGACCATTGCTGCCGCTGAGCTCACCGAACGGTTTTCGCGGGCATCAGGCCCCGGTGGTCAAGGGGTCAATACGACCGACTCGCGAGTGCAATTGGCAATCAATCTTGCGACGTGCACCGCATTCACGCCCACCCAACGCACCCGAGTGCTACGCAACCTCGCATCACGCGTAAGCGACGGTGCGATTGTGAGCGTGAGTGCGCAAAACGAACGCAGCCAATACCGTAACCGAGTCAGCGCCCGTGAAAATCTTGCCGATCTGATCCGCACCGCCCTCATGCCGCCGCCACCTGGCAGGCGGCCAACGCGCCCCACCCGCGGTTCCATCAGGCGGCGGCTCGCTGCAAAACGACGGCGTAGCGACATTAAACGCCTGCGGGCCCGGCCAACATCTACGCATTGAGATCCGCTGGTAGGTGCGGTGAGCTATTAGGTCGAATCGCGTACGATCAGCGTGCTTTCCAAACGTTCAACCGTGGGCTGCTTACCGGAAATTGTGGCGACGAGTAGATCAACCGCACGAGCACCCTGGGTTGAAAACGGCTGGGCCACCGTGGTGAGCGGCGGTTCGAGTTCACGGGCAAAATGATGATCATCGAAACCGATGACCTTCACCTGCGAGGGGATTGCAACATCATGTTCATGCAGGACCGCCAAGACGCCGCGCGCAATCCGATCCGAGGCACACAAGAACGCATCGATTTCCGGTTCCGATGTCAGCAGCGCGGTGGCCGCCTGACGACCAGCAGCTGCCCCCCAGCCGCCAGTGCGCACCAACTGGGCATCA
>JAUNVN010000076.1 GCA_030537655.1 Bowdeniella nasicola
GAGTCGCTATTCCCCACGAGCCTGGATTCCGCGAGTGCAGTGACACTGAGCCCAGCTGGGCACAAAACAATCACATCACCGTCATCAATGCTCTGCGCCCTTGCGCTGGCACAAGTCTAAAAACACAAATATCCGGCCGGCGGCAATGTGCGCCGACCGGCCGGATATCCGTGGAATTATTGAGCTAGTCCTTAAGCTGCATGCTCGCAGTGCTTACAGGAGCAGTCCTCACAGGCGCAGTTGTCACAGCATTCACACGCGCAGTTCTCACATTCGCAGCTGGCGTGATTGCACTGATCGCAATTGCAGTTTTCACATGTGCAGGTCACACACAGACAATCCTCGCAACATTCGCACGTACAGGTTGTGCACTCGTCATAGTGGCCATCATGTTCACGATGAGCATGGCCATCATGAAGATAGTCGACGTGATCCTTGTGAATTACCGCTTCATGGCCGCAGTTCGGACCGTGAGTATGGGAGTGGTTTTCGGCTTTTGTACAGGTGCTCATGTGTGGTCCTCCAAAGTGTGGTGGTATCCATCGTGCACAATATGCGCAACATGGTCGTCCATGAGGTGGTAGACCATTTCCCGTCCGCGCCTTCCAGCAATGACGAGATTGGCTTCACGCAAGATACGCAGGTGCTGCGAAATCAACGGCTGGGACTGGTCCAACTCCTCAACAAGTTCGTGTACACACTTGGCTCCTTTAGCCAATTGCATGATGATCGCCAGGCGAATTGGTGAGGCCAGCTTACGAAAGAGATCCGCAAGTTCCTCTAGTTCGCCAAAGGCAGACTCCGAACTCATGCACTTATTGTTATATAAAGATTCTCGCATATCAACCGTGTGACCTCCCGCATCCCGCTTCGGTGTGCTGCGTCAACATATTTCCTGTTATACCCGAATTTCCGTTACGGTGATTTTCGCCACTATGCGGCATCTGCGTAACAAAAAGCCGCCACACGTTGTGTGGCGGCAATATTGCGAAGTCTTACTCGTCGTAGGTGAGCAGGCCTTCCTTATACGCGCGTGCGAGGCGACGCGGCACTCGAATCTCGCGGCCCTGCACGCGGATGGTAACCAGCTCTGTTAGCTGCGCCTTCCACTGGGACCGGCGAGAGCGGGTGTTGCTGCGAGACATTTTGCGCTTTGGTACTGCCATGAGCCCTGCCGCTCCTTTCATCTTCGTTAAATAGCCGTCAATTAGCATGCCACGGCTATGTCCAATGAAGCGAGCCTACTCGATGGTAGGCACTGCGAGATCGGCCACAGCTGGCAACTGCCCTAGCGTACCGCCTTTGCCAATTTTTCTCCACCTCGCACTCGCCAGGGAGACATTTCGGGTGGGGTTTGATAATTCGGTTGGTCTGCTCGCGCCGCCCGATTGCCTCGGCTCTTTTGTGTTTCCGCGATTTCACCTCACCGCGCAACCGTTATCTCCTGTCGCTCCCGTTGATCACCAGCATCTCACTGCGATCATTGACCTCCCACTGCAAGCCGCCAAGCGGACTGCGCTGGCAGCTGCCACAAGGGAAGCAGCGAGCGGGAACTGCTTAGCGCTCATCTGGGGTGAGATACCGCTCGTACGGATCTCCGTTACCGCTGTGATGTTGCCTACCGCTCATCTCCGGACGATTAGGGGCCAATTGTAGATGGCTCTCCCCCAGCTCGTTGCTGCCGACGGCGACTGAAACCAAACGTGGCACAGCGCCCTTCCATCCCACGATCACGCGCTGGTTGGCTGCGCTCGGATCGGTCCGGTCTTTTTCCCAGCACCTGCCCGCCCGTCGCGTATGAGGGCGGTTATCGTCATAGACGGGAGCACCTCACATGGGCATGGCATGCCTGTTTGCTCCCGTCTTTGTAGTGGCAGGCGGGTAGCAACTTCGTTACGGAGCCGTGCGGTTTCCTCAGCCCCTGACTCGGTGAGCGCAGTTAACCGAAAATTTGCGATACTCACGTTATGGCGCCATTTTTAACCCTCAAAGCACAGACGCTGGCGACGAGTGAACTCGAAATCAAACGCTCTCGCTTCCTCGGTTATGCCCAGCGATGTGATAGCGAAGAGGCCGCCCGAGAGTTCTTTGCCGATATTCGCCACACCTACCCCGATGCGCGCCACCACTGCACCGCGATGCTGATCGATAACGACGGGCAAGAGCTCGCGCGTTCCAGTGATGACGGCGAACCGTCTGGTACCGCAGGGATGCCGATGCTAACGGCAATCCGCGGATCGGGCTTGATGAACCTTGCGGTGGTGGTCGTGCGCTACTTTGGCGGCATTAAGCTCGGCACGGGCGGTCTGGTGCGCGCCTACTCTGAAACCACAAGCGCCACACTGGCTGAAGCTGAGCTCGTTCAGGTCAGTTCTCAACCGGTCTTCTACGCGCAGCTAGACCATAGCGCTGCGGGAAAATTCCATGCCGATGCTCAGGCCCACGGAGTGCAAATTCTGCACGTCGACTACGGCAGCTGTGCCCGCTTTACGCTGTCCTACGATGATGCGCGCGCCGGTGAAGACCTCGTGGCGCATCTGACAGGCGGGCAGGTGGAGGTGACTCGAGGAGCGGACCGGCAGGTTGAGCGCCCCTACCGCTGACAGCCAGGACAACGATAGAGTTTCCGCCCGGCCATCTGTTCAACAACCACCTGCGCTCCACAACGAAAACACGGCAGTCCATCGCGGTGGTAAACATACCAGCGGGTTTCTTTTACGGTGGAACCCGCCGGTACATCCTCGGTGCGGATCGTATCGATCCGCCCAGTTTTGAGACCTTCTCCCATTGTTTCAACCAGGTCATCCCACAGCTGTTGCAACCGGTGGGTTGCAACCCTAGCTCCCGGGCGCCACGGATGGATACCAACGCGGAAAAGACACTCAGCACGATAGATATTGCCGGCCCCGGCAATGATTGCCTGATCCATGACCAGCTGACCAATGGGGCGGCGTGAGGCGCGGGCCGCATCAATGAAGCGTTGTGCATCCGCATCGGTGCGTAACGGATCTGGTCCCAGGCGGTCACGAATCTGGCGCTGCTCTAGCGCAGTGATCACGCGACACTGGTTGGGACCGGTAAGATCTGCCACGCCATGGCTTCCCACCAGTCGCAAGCGAACCTGTCCACGTGGTGGAGGAATCTGAAAGGTTTCATTGGATGTCGCTGGCATCGCCCTGTCATCTTTTTTCCGCGGTGCACCAATGACATGCGGAGAGGTGAAGGTGGCATCTCCAGCAAATCGCCATGATCCATACAGTCCCAGATGGGTATGAACGATGTCGTCACCAAAATAGTGGAACAGGTGTTTACCCCATGCCTGCGCGTCATCAAGGACACGATCGGTAATGAGCTCGGCGCCGTGGGTAAAGCGGCCCTGCGGTGAGCAGGCAGTGAGCTTTTGTCCGACAAACAGATCACGAAATGCCCACGCTAGGCGATGGATCGCATGTCCTTCAGGCATCAGTTGGCTCCCACAGTGCTGCGCGTAAGTCGACTTTGGTGGGCTGGCGCCAATAGAGCGGGGTTGCTTCAGTTTCATAGTTGGCCAGTGCATCGGCACGCAAATGTCGCGGTAGCGTGCCATCGGCGCGCACCACCCGCCACCACGGACTCATCCATCCGTAACGACTCATCACCTGACCCACCATCCGCGCCGATGACGAGCCCTGACCGGCTTGTAGATGATAGGCAATCGCACCGTAGGTCATCACTTTTCCTTCTGGAATCTGCCGGACCAGCTCAATCACCGCTTTGGCATAGGGAGATAGTTCTTCCATATTCGCCTCCCGTACCACCCTAACGCGCATTTGTGTGCCCCGCTCAAAACGGTAACCACGTAGCGACAAGGTGTTAGTGACCGGGGTTTTTGCGACAATGGGACTATGTCGTGTAACTGCTGTGATTCTGATTCCCACCCCGATGTTCCCGGCGCAATTGCTGCTGCAAGCGCCCGGGCTAAAACCCTGCTCGGTATCCAACTTGGCATTGCAATTATCGTGACGATCGCTGCGCTTATAGCAATGCCCGTTGGCAGCTGGCTACTGCCTGCCGGATGGGGGTTGGGCACCTGGGCTGCAGCGACCGGAGTGGGCGCAATGGTGGGGACATGGGCACGCGCTGGACGTGACATTGGTCAGTCCAGTGTTGCGATGCGCGTGAACATCTATTCGAGTGCCGCCGCCGCCATCGTGTTAGTTTTTGGTGCTCTCATTGCTGGCGGCCAAAGTGACGGTCGCTATGTGGGGGGAACTGCCGACGCAAACCTGAGCATCTGGCAGCTGGCCTTGGCAGTCGTCAGTGGCTGGTTGATTGGCGCTGGGCTTATCGCCGTGGTTCAAACCTATGGATGGCTGCGAATTATGCGCACGCCCGGTGATGCGGGCGAACTGGTACGCACCGGAATCGTGCATACGGCGCTGCCCTCCCTGGCGCGCTCGCTGGTCTCCTACCTTGTGCCCGCCATCATGTTGGGCGTTTGGATTGTCGCAATCGCCTGGCTGGTGTGGATGGTGCTCATCGCCCTGCCCACCCAGGTGCTTGTCGGCTTTGCGTTTTTACGTCAGGGACGTTAGCGAGCGTTTTCGTATGCGCTGATTTGATCGATACGGCGCTGGTGACGCTCAGCTTTAGAAAACGGTTCCTCCAAAAATGCGGTCACGAATTCTTCCAGCTCCGCCTGTGAATGCTGACGTGCGCCAAGGGAAATAATGTTGGCGTCATTGTGTTGGCGAGCCAGGCGAGCGATTTCGTGATTCCATACCAGGGCTGCGCGCACACCCGGTACCTTGTTGGCTGAGATCTGTTCCCCATTGCCGCTGCCACCAATCACAATGCCCAACGCGCTTGGATCCGCGGCGACTGCTTTAGCGCAGTCGATACAAAATGCTGGGTAATCATCGTCCGCATCAAAGTGGTGGGCCCCGTGATCGGTGACGTCATGTCCCTGCTCACGAAGGAATTCAACCAAAGCATTCTTTTCTTCAAAACCGGCATGATCGGTCGCAATGTGAATACGCATAGCCCCATTGTGCCCACATTTCGTCTCAGTGACCAATACGTGATGTTTCATTGGCCACATTCACTTAGCTGGCGGGGATACCCGGGTGAGGGCAGTGGGGTTTAGCATTGGGACTATGAGCGTACGAGTACAGGATAATTTTTTCCAAGCGGTCAACGGCGACTGGCTCGCCACCCACACTATTCCAGCTGATCGGGCACGCGATGGGGCCTTCCTCGCGCTGCGTGATCAAGCCGAAGCGGAAGTCCGCGCGATTATTGAAGCGTGTGCTAACGAAGATATTACCGGGACAGAGGCAACAAAGATCGGTAACCTCTATCGCGCTTTTATGGATACCGAGGCAATTGAAAGCCTGGGTATTGCCCCATTGCAAGCCGAGCTGACAGCCGTGCGCGCAGCCGGTAGCAAGGATGAACTCGCCGCTGCGCTCGGCCAGCTGGCAGCAGTGGAAGGCCCCAGTCCATTTGGGTTGAGCGTGATCTCCGATTTTAATGACCCCCGCCGTTACGCCCTGTATTTTGGCCCCGATGGTCTCGGGTTGCCAGACGAGTCGTATTACCGTGAAGAGGCTCATAAGGAAACCCGTGCTGCCTACCGTAGCCACCTGGAAAATATGGTTCGGCTGTGTCAGCTTGCCGATGATCCTGGCATGGGGGCCGAGCGGATTTTAGCGCTTGAAACCCAACTGGCCGCGGGGATGCGAGACCGGGTTACCGCGCGTGATATTCACTTGGCAAATAACCCGGCGACCCTGGCTGAGCTCGACGCAATGCTCGGGGATTTCCCCCTGACAATCTGGCGGGAAGCCGCAGGAATTCGTGATGATCAATGCGCCGCATTGATCGTCACCGAACCGGACTATCTGCGCCATCTGGCACGCGTGTGGGATGAGGTTGGGTTAGCTGATTGGCAACTGTGGGCCGCCTGGCAGCTGGCTCATCGCCGCGCCGCCTATCTGCCCGCGGAGATTGTCGAGGAGAATTTCGCATTTTACGGCCGGACACTCACCGGTGCTCAGCAGTTGCGCGAACGGTGGAAACGCGGCGTGGCGGTAACCGAAGCGGCGCTGGGTGAAGCGGTTGGCAAACTATTTGTCGCCGAGCATTTTCCACCGGCTGCCAAAGCGGCAATCACCCATTTGGTCGATAATCTGTTGGCCGCCTATCGCCAATCCATCAGCAAACTGGAGTGGATGAGTCCCCAAACGCGCGAAAAAGCATTAGAAAAATTAGCGCAGTTCACTGCGAAAGTTGGCTATCCCGATCGCTGGCGCGACTATACGGCCTTGGAGATCCCTGCCGGTGACCTTTACGCAGCGGTGCGCAATGCTGCCCGCTTTGAAACCAACCGCCAGCTGGCTAAGCTCGGTGGCCCCATTGATCGTGACGAGTGGTTGATGACACCGCAAACGGTCAATGCCTACTACATGCCGACAATGAATGAGATTGTCTTTCCCGCTGCAATCTTGCGCCCACCCTTCTTTGATCCGCAGGCTGATGATGCGACCAACTACGGTGGTATCGGTGCGGTGATTGGCCACGAAATTGGCCATGGGTTTGATGATCAAGGATCGCAGTTCGATGGACTCGGACAGGTCAATAACTGGTGGAATGACACCGACCGCGAGGAATTCAACGCCCGCACGGCTTCACTGATTGATCAATACAATTCCTTTGTTCCTTCCCAGCTGCCAGCAACAAGCGGTCATCACGTCAATGGGGCACTGACCATTGGAGAGAATATCGGCGATCTTGGCGGGCTGGGAATCGCGCTGAAAGCCTACGAGATTGCCCTTCGTGAAGATGGGCTCACCTTTGAGAGCGCACCCGAGATTGATGGGCGCAGCGCTTTGCAGCGTGTTTTCTATTCGTGGGCGCATATTTGGCGAGAAAAAGCGCGCGACGAAGAAATCATCCGGCTATTAACCATCGATCCTCACTCCCCTGCCGAATTTCGCTGCAATGGGGTGGTACGCAACCTGGATGGCTTCTACCAAGCATTTAACGTCCAGCCGGGCGATGGTATGTGGCTTGATGAGGATAAACGCGTCACCATCTGGTAGATCGCACAGCGTCACTCGCCGTGCCTGCTGCCCGGATCCATAACGTATCTGGGCTGCCGGCACGGTGAAACGCACGCAGGCGGGCAAGCGGGGCCCGCCAGCCTACGTCATCACAGAGCTAGTCCTCGGTGTGGAAAATCGGACCGACGTTACGTGAGCGTTTCAGTTCGAAAAATCCGGGCACGCGCACCATCTTCACGTAGCCATCCCACAGTGCTAATGCATCATCGCCACGCGGTGCGGGAGAAACCACCGGACCGAACAGCGCCACCCCATCAATAGCGATGGTTGGCACCCCCACGTCATCACCGACCATGTCAATAGCTGCTTGCGTACTTTGGCGCAGCGCCTGGTCATAGACGTCAACGTTGGCAGCCGCCGCAAGTTTTTCAGGTAGCCCGCACGCCACCAAGGCTTCAGCTAACAGCGCTTCATC
>JAUNVN010000077.1 GCA_030537655.1 Bowdeniella nasicola
TCCGCCGCGCACAACAGCCGCATCAACTCACCCGCTGTGGTGCCCACTTCGGCGCGAATCGTCACCGGTGTCGGCCGGTAGCGGAAAATATTGGCTTCTGCGTGCAATCCAGATAAATCTTCTTCCACCCCGAGTTCTGCTGCCCACGCGGCCGCATCGGAGGCAACAGCGCTTCGCAGCCAGGCCCGCTGGTCCTGATCGGCCACCAGACCCGTGTAGTCTGCGTGGGCGCGGGCAATTTCGGGGGTGAGTTCAATGCCGTGTTCAGGCGCCCCGTCTTCATCCCACCGCCCCAGTTGGGCAACATAGTTAGGACCGCCGGCTTTCGCACCGGGACCAAAGGCGGAAAGCTTCCACCCACCGAAAGCTTGGCGCTGCACAATCGCTCCGGTGATATGACGGTTGACGTAGAGGTTACCGGCCTGAACGTTATCCAACCAGTAATCAATTTCTTCTTCGTCAAGCGAATGCAACCCGGCGGTGAGTCCGTATTCGACCGCATTTTGCAGCTGGATCGCTTCGCGCAGGGTTTTGGCGCGCATCACGCCAAGGACCGGGCCAAAGCATTCGGTCTGATGGAAAAACGAGTCCGGCTGGACGTTATCGCGCACTCCAGGTGACCATAGCCGTCCCGAATCGTCGAGTTGGCGCGGTTCGACCAACCAGGTTTCCCCGGGTTCCAAGGTGGTCAACGCCCGGGCAAGTTTACCTTCGGGCGCACTGATCAACGGTCCCATCGTTGCTTGCAGATCGGTTGGCCACCCAACGCGCACCGACCCGGCGGCATCGACGAGTTGGTTAAGCAACCGCGCCGACTTGCCAGCAGAGCCCACCAAAATCACCAGTGATGCCGCTGAGCATTTTTGCCCCGCGTGACCGAAGGCTGATTTCACCAGATCTGCAACCGCAAGGTCGTAGTCAGCTGCCGGAGTAATGATCAGCGCGTTTTTTCCAGATGTCTCAGCAAAGACGCGTGGTCCGCCCGAATGATCGGCGCGCCAGGAAGCAAACATTTCCGCCGTTTCGGAGGCGCCAGTCAAGATAACCTGGTCCACTTCGCGGTGGGCAACCAAGTGGCGACCAACCTCGTTTTCTGGCACGCGCACCAATTGGACAAGTTCACCTGGTACCCCACCTTGGTGAACCGCCTCGACGATCAGTTCACTACAGCGTGCGACTGGGGGCGCGGGTTTAATAATGACACCGGATCCAGCAGCAAGCGCCGCAATCACCCCGCCACACGGGATCGCAACCGGGAAGTTCCACGGTGGCGTGACCAAGGTGAGATCCACCGGATGGAAGGCTGCACCGTCAGTTTGCAGTGTCGTCGCATCGGGACCAAGTTCTTCACACCTATCGGCGTAATAGCGCGCAAAATCAATCGCTTCAGAAATCTCAGGGTCGGCCTGTTCGACGGTTTTTCCCGCTTCTTTCGCCATCACCGTAATGAAGTCGCCCCGCCGGGCTTCCAGCTGAGCGGCAACGGCTCGCAAAATCGCGGCACGCTCACCCCAGCTCCGTTCACGCCAGGGTCCCACCGCACCTTTGACTTTCGCAATCACCGCATCAACGGCGTCAGTATTGTCGAGTTCGTCACTCCACAGGGGTTTCACCTGCGCATCTAACCGCTCACGAGCCCACCGGCGGGTGGCAGGCAGGGCGGGATCCGAATCGGCCGTATTGGCAAACGTTTGCCCGATTGGTTCACGTTCGGTGGTACGCCTGGGGCTGGCCGCAACGGTTGTCATATTGGAGATCGCACGCCTGAAACGATCTTCTTGATCTTCCAGTCCCGCCCCTGACTCGTCATGTTCATCGGCAAATAGCGCACGCAGGAAGTTTTGTGACTGCGCATTTTCTTCCAGCCGCCGCACCAGGTAGGAGACCGCAACGTCAAAGTCTTCGGGGGCGACCACCGGGGTGTAGAGCAATACCGTCCCGACGCGGTCACGCACGGCGCGCGCTTGGGAGGGACTCATCCCCTGGAGCATCTCAATATCGAGCATTGCCCCAACCTCACGCCGTTCGGCAAGCAGGTGGGCCAATGCCACGGTATACAGGTTGTGCGAGGCAACACCGACACGAAGTTTACCGAGGTTTTCCGGACGTAAAATCCGTTCCATTAACCGCAAATAGTTCGCATCGACCCCATCTTTATCTGCGTAGGGAGCTTGATGCCACCCATGGATTTCAGCTTCGACACGTTCCATTGACAGGTTCGCACCTTTGACAATGCGGATCTTAATCGGGGCGTGCCCTGCTTCGTGACGTCGGTGAGCAAATTCGAGGAGTTTATCCAGCGCCGGCGCCGAGTCTGGCAGATAGGCCTGCAAAACAATACCGGCTTCGAGATCATGGAATTCTTCTTCTTGCAAAATCCGGGTGAATACCTCGATGGTGAGATCCAAATCGCGGTATTCTTCCATATCCAGATTGACGAAGGTGTGCGGTGAGGTTGCCACGGCTGCGCGATACAGCGGGCGCAATCGCTCCAAGACCCGCTCGGTTGTTCCCTGGGTATCCCACGTCGAAATTTGCGATACGAGCGAGGACACCTTAATGGAAACATAATCAATGTCGTCACGATTGATCAGATCGATCGTGCGATTCATGCGCGATGCCGCTTCTTTCTCACCGAGCACCGCTTCACCCAGAAGGTTGATATTGAGCCGGAAGCCATCTTCACGTGAGCGTTGGAGGTGTTTGCCCAGCTGTGGGTCGCGAGAGTCAACGACCAGGTGGCCAACGATTTGACGCAGGCGCTTGCGGGCAAGCGGCACCACGACTCCGGGAGCGAGCTTCGCGGCCTTCGCCCCCAAACCCAGCAGGGTCCGATCAACCGTACCGAGGAAACTAGCAGCGTCAGCCGCGGTGATATTGGACAGTTCTTTCGCCGCCACCCCGGCATCTTCTGGTCGTGCCACCCGATCGACGAAGCGCATCGCCAAGTCCAAACCCGCAGGATCTGACACCAATGCTGCAAGCTGTCCGGTGGTGGCGCGCTCTTCGTCAGTCTGTCCGGCCTCCGTCTCGTCAATCCAAATATGTGCGAGGTCGACAGCGTCGTCGACAAGTGCGAGAACATCGGCTGGTACGTGGCTCATGAGGTGCTCCTTAACATTCAAAGACCGCCGCAATGCGGTATGCCTCTTGGTTGTAATCTATCAATGAAGCGGGCGGCAACGATAGTAAGAACGCTGCAAAAATGCGTGCAAACGTGTGCGATACCACCCCGAATTCGTCCACCCCGCCGCGCGGAATTCCGGTTTTGCCCACACACTGGTAGCAGAGATCCAATCGTTGCGGGAAGGACCATGACCATGGCTTCAATTTTTAGTCTTGATGGGATTGATGACGCTCTCGATAAGGCCATCACCCTGCCTGGCGAGCGGGTACGGGACAATGTCGCCCAACTGCGCTTGGATCACCCTCATGATACGCCAGCCGAAATCATCCACCGCCTGGAAAAACAGCTGTTGCGCAAATCTAAACTCACCGGCGCCGGCGTGGGAGTTGCCGCCGCGGTGCCAAGCGTTGGGACCGTCACCGCGATGGCGCTAACCGGAGCACAATTGGCCGGTTTTGTTGCCGCCGCAACGATGCACGTCCTCGCGGTTGCTGAAATTCACGGAGTTCCCACCGATGATATTGATCGTCGCCGCACGCTGGTACTAACCACGCTGCTCGGTCACGATGGCGCCAATGCGGTCCAGTCCTCGCTCGGATTATCCTCGATCCACTGGGCCCGCCAAGCGTTCACTCGCCTTCCTACCTCCACGGTGAAAGCCGTCAATAAGAAGCTGCGCAAACGCGCTGCAAAACAGGCGGCGAAGAAGGGCGGATCGGTGGCTTTTGGACGCCTGATGCCCTTTGGAATTGGGGCCGCCATCGGCTGGGTGAGCGGTAAGGCAATGGCCCGCACCGTGATTGACGGTGCGAGGACGGCCTTTGGCAATCCCCCAGCGGCATTTGCTAGCGAAGCGAAGCCGCGAGCAATCACCGTCGCCTCGGGCGATCGCTAAATAGAGGCGGAGCCGCTACACTATGAGCTGTGACCATCAACACAGCCTATGAGGATTTGTTAGCCGATGTGCTCGCCAATGGCACTCAGCGCCCCGACCGCACCGGCGTTGGCACCCTGAGTGTCTTTGGGAGGCAATTGCGTTTTGATCTGCGTCATTCCTTCCCGCTGATCACCACGAAACGAGTGCATCTAAAAAGTGTGGTCGGCGAATTGTTGTGGTTTTTGCGTGGCGATTCCAACGTCGCGTGGCTGCAGGAACATGGCATCCGCATTTGGAATGAGTGGGCCGATGACAACGGTGATCTCGGGCCCGTGTACGGGGTGCAGTGGCGCTCGTGGCCCACTCCCGATGGCCGCTATATCGACCAACTCGCAACCGTATTAACGCAGCTGCGTGAGAATCCAACCTCACGCCGGATACTCGTCTCGGCCTGGAATGTTGCCGAACTCGACAAGATGGCGCTCATGCCTTGTCACGCATTTTTCCAGTTCTACGTCGCCAATAATGAACTCTCATGTCAGCTCTATCAGCGCAGTGCCGACCTATTTTTAGGCGTGCCGTTCAATATCGCTTCCTATTCGTTGCTCACCCACATGGTTGCCCAACAGGTGGGGCTCGAGGTTGGCGATTTCATTTGGACCGGTGGTGACTGCCACATCTATCTCAACCACATCACGCAGGTGAAAACTCAGCTCGAACGCGAACCCTACCCGTTCCCCCAGTTACGACTGCACCGCGCCGAGGATATCGACAGCTACGACTTTGCCGATGTAGAGATCGAGAACTATCGCCACCACCCGACCATCACCGCTCCGATCGCCGTATGATTGGCGCTATTTGGGCCACAGCCAACGGTGTGCTTGGTGATGCGGGCACCATGCCGTGGCATTTACCCGAAGACCTCGCCCATTTTCAAAACACCACGATGGGAGCAGCAGTGCTGATGGGTTACACCACCTGGTGTTCCCTTCCCGCCGCTAACCGCCCACTTGCGGGGCGAAATAACTATGTTGCTTCCCGCCGCCACGACATTTCCGATGCGACGGTCGTGCGCGATCTGGAGGCATTCCTTACCGATTCGCGCTGGCAGCGAGAAATGCTGTGGGTTATGGGCGGCGCCGAAATCTATGCCCACACCCGCCACTTTTGGCAGTGCGCTGCCATTACCGAAATTGATCTCGATGTTGCCGGCGATACCCTCGCCCCAACCGTGCCACCGGGAAGATTCTCCTGTGAGCCCTGGCAGGTTTCAAAACGCGGGTTGCGCTATCGGTTTTGTTCCTGGCAGGCCGACACGTGACCACGACCGCGCTTGCAGGTCTAAATGCGCCAGAACTTGTGATCCACACCGGATGGCCGCTGTTCTGGCAGCGCGGTTATCATCCAGGTGTGACCTGTAGGCTGTGTCGGTGGGGAAACCGGCGTTATGAGGCCGGATGGTAGGCGCAGCTCGGATCGGCGGCCCGATAGTCACCGCTCAGCGCATAGGCGGTTGAGCGCGAGCCACCGCAGATTGTCTTGAACTCACAGATCCCGCAGTTTCCACCAAAGCCTTCTGGTTGGCGCAGCTCACGCATTACCGGACTTTCCCGGTAGATCGTCGCGAATGGTTGCTCGCGAATATTGCCGACCTTGATGGGTAAGAATCCCGATGGGTAGACATCGCCAATGTGAGAGATAAAGGCGAATCCCGAACCGGAATTTATTGCCAGCGGTGGGCGTGGGACGCGGGGGTTAACCGGCCGGTCTCCCAGCAGCAGCGCGGTGGCAGCACGCAGCTGGAAATATAACGCTCCGCGTGCCGAGACCGGGCACTGTCCACGTTGGCGCTGCAAAGCGATGCGGCGGTATTGGGGTGCTTCGGTGGTTTTAATGGCGATCCGATCGGATACATCGTGCAGCCAGTGCAACACATCTTCGCGTTCATCGGCACTGAGCGCCTCAAGCTGAGCCCCGCGGCCGGTGGGGACGAGCAGGAAGATGTACCACATAAAAGCGCCCATCTCGATGGCATTGGCGAGCATCTGCGGGGCTTCACCAATATTAGCGCGGGTAAGAGTCGTGTTGATCTGGAGACGAAAGCCTTCCTCACGGATCATCTTGGTTGCCTCAACAGTACGTTCGAACGTGCCGGGAAATCCGCGGAAGTTGTCGTGGGTTGCTGGCCTCGCTCCATCAAGGGACACACTCATTGCTTTGCCACCAGCGGCGCGTAAGGCGGTGAGTTTCTCGCGGGTAAACAGTGGGGTGACCGAAGGGGAGATCGAGATGTGGAGGCCCTGCTCGGTGCCGTAGCGCACAAGGTCAACCAAATCCGGTCGTTCAAAACAGTCTCCGCCAGTCAGCACCAGCATGGGGCGTGGATGATCGTAACTGGCAAGCTGATCAAGCAGTGCCCTGCCTTCATCGAATCCTAATTCGCGAGGATCGGGGCGATGTTGGGCTTCTGCCCGGCAATGTTTGCAGACAAGCTGGCATGCACGGGTGACTTCCCAAATCACCAGAAATGGCTTCTCATTCACGTCGTGATGGATGGTGCGCACAACTCGACGATGGGGATGCATGGTTTTTCCAACTCTCTCAACGCTGCCGCATGGGGATAGGTCCTATCTTAGTGGGACTGGGAAAAGCGGGATGCGCAAACAGACACTTTCCTCGGTGTCTCAAAAATAATTCCCCTAAAACTTGTGGAATTTCAGCGCCGATATCCCCCTAGTATTTGGGAGTTTATCCCCTTCCTTAAAAGTAAGGCTCCTGATGATATCTGCGCCGTTAATAAATTCTCCTATCGTAATAACGACAGAGCTGTTCGCCATGCAGCAGCATCGAGAATATGCAGGAGGAATAATGCGTTACCGCTGGTTCACGATTGTCGCAGTCCCGCTGGCAATCGCGACAATGTCCGGTTGCGGTTCGAGCGGAACAATGACATGCAATGAATACGGTGAACTGGATTACGACGATCGAGATGAAGCGATCACTTCGATGATCCGGGAACATGATTTACGACCATATTCCAACCCATTAGGGATCGTAGCAATTCAAGAGGACGTGCATAATTTCTGCGGTATTAGCCTCAATATTCCAAGCGAAACACTGCCGGCCACGATGAATTTAGATCGCGCTATTGAACAGGCAATCGATTGGGAAGCATATACGGAGGAATAGCTATGTGGACCATTATTTTAGTTGTTGTCGCCCTCTTCGCAGCAATGTGGCTGTGGGGTACGTTAACGGAGAAAAGTAAGGTGGCCAAACGGGTTGATGAGGCAGCCGATCGGGCAGCTACAAAAGTCAATCGCGGTGTGGTTTGGATCTACCTGGTGGTGTTGGTCATCCTGACCATCTCTGCCACTTACTTTGCCATTACTACCGGCGACGCTCGCATGGGGCTGGCAGCGCTTGCGTGCGGCGGTTATGCCGTCTACATCTATCTCAGTGATGAACCATGGTT
>JAUNVN010000078.1 GCA_030537655.1 Bowdeniella nasicola
ACCATCGGCGAGCTGGGTGCGAGTTTTACGCACCGTCATGGCAAACCTCCAGGGCAATATTGTGATCGATAAGAGCGTGATGGAAATCCGGGGGAGCGGGCTGATCGGTAACTATCGTGTCCAGATCGCGGGGTGCACAAAAACTACGCAACCCGACAATGCCCCATTTCGTATGGTCTAAGACGGCGACGGTGGTGCACGCGGCGCGAATCATTGCCGCATTGGTGGCGGCCTCGGCGAGGTTCGGGGTCATTAATCCAAGCTCGCGATCAAATCCGTGGGCGCCAGCAAACACCCATTCCAATCGCAATGTTTGAAACGCTTCGATCGATAGGACGCCCACCAGTGCATCCGATGGGGTGCGTTCCCCACCGGTGAGCATCACGGTGGGGTGGGGGCGTGAATCATGGCGGGCGGAGGTGACCGCTTCGTGGAGTACCTGGGCGGCGGGCAGTGAATTGGTGACAACTGTGAGCGTGGCAAAATGCGGTAGTCGCGCAAGGGCTTGCGCCACTGCCAAGGTGGTGGACCCGGCTGTGAGAGCCAGTGCCTGGCCCGGACGGACACGCGTGACTGCCGCGGTGGCAATCGCCGCCTTTTCCCGTACCAACTGTGTGGATTTTGTTGCAAAGGTGGGTTCAATAGCGGCGGCCTGCAGCGCAATCGCCCCACCGTGAACGCGGTCAACTAGCCCTTTGTTCACCAGGTCGGCAATATCGCGGCGGGCGGTCATCTCGGAGACACCTAAACTTTGAACCACTTCGGCCACGCGCACTGCGCCGTGCTGAGCAACCCACGAGAGAATCCATTCGCGGCGTTGATTAGCAAGTAATAGAGATGTTGACCCGTCTTTGCGCATACCCTTATTCTCGCAAACCAAACACAATCGAACAAGACCGAACAGTGTGCAGTTAGCCGCGTTTTGCCTGCACACCCGGCGGTGCAGCGGTACAGTAAGCCGCATGGTTGTGCATGCCTGTGTGATTGCGCCGGTAACCGCGCCGCTTGGGGAGCTGATCTCCGCTCAGCGGCACGCGCTACAGCTACCAAATGTCCCGCCGCAGCCGCATTTGACGCTATTACCGCCGGTTGTTTTTCATCACGGTGACGAGTCGGCGCTGATTGAGCAGGTGCGTACCGTTGCCCGCGCCCACCACCGCATCGAATTGCAGGTTGCTGGCGTGGCGACTTTCGCCCCCACCACACCGGTGGTGTATTTCCCGGTGACCGGTGACCTGAAGGCAATTCAGGCGCTGCACCGCGACTTAACATCCCCGTACTGTCCAGGTGATTTTCGCTACCCCTATATTCCGCACGTCACCCTGACGTGGCTCCCCACTGCCACGGCCGCCCGCCGGGTTGCGGATACCCCACAGCTCGCGCAATTTCGCGGCCAGTGCACACTTTCTCATCTCGTAGTGGTCGTTGGACAGCTCCCGGACCGTTGGGAAACGATCGCCGAGATTGCCTTACCGGCGCCACAGCGGAGCGGGTTGCGCAGTGTTTCTTCTGCGTAAAGGGGTTGTGGCCGCTACGCTGGGCACATGCCCAGCCTGGAAGATAACCCTCAGATTGATGCCGCGACCATCGTCGCGGTTGAACACCAGTCCTTAGGTTCGCTGCTTCATAACGCAGAGACAACCGGGGAGAAATTCACAGCGCTCATCACCTGGTTTCAGGCCTCACGCTTGGGTCGGGCGGTCGGCCGTCTCACCTCCGGAGGTGGCTTCCTCCTGGCTGGAGGGGTAGCCTATGCGGGAATTTTCTCGGTCTTTGCCGCCCTTGCCATCGGTTGGACCGTATTTATGGCGGTGCTGGGAAATAATGACGAACTGCGCGAAAGCGTCATGGATTCCATTAATAATGCGCTGCCGGGAATTTTAGCGACCGGCTCCAATGACGGCATCGTCAATCCCGATGATCTGGTGCAAGATACCGCCCTGAACCTCACCTCGGTGATCGCCCTTGTCGTGCTGCTGTGGTCGGCACTGGCCGTTATGACGATGTTGCGCCTATCAATTCAGCGAATGTTCGGCATTATCGGTCCGCCGGTGAACTTCGCGGTCGGTAAACTCAAAGATCTCACCGGTTTCGTGATGATTGGCCTTGCGGTTGTCATCACCTCCGCGCTGGGAGTGGCGGCCGGTACTCTCGGCAAAGTGGTCCTCGACTGGCTCGAAATTGATGGGGCCGTGGCCGGATTTGTGTTGCGAGCGCTTTCATTTTTGATTGCTGGACTGGTGGACTTTGCGATCTTTGTCTTCCTCTTCCGCGTGGTTGCCGGGGCGAAACCACCCAAACGTGACCTGGTTCTTGGTTGCGCCATTGCCGCAATTGGATCCGGAGTCTTGCGTACCTTAGGAACCGCGGCGGTCGGCTCGGTTGCTGACGATCCAATCCTCGCCTCAGCGGCGGCAATCGTGACGCTTTTAGTGTGGATCAACCTGCTGGTACGCCTGACGCTATTCGCAGCGGCTTTCACCGCCAACCCACCAGCGCCCAAGGTTCCCAAAACCGCTGAGGAACTGCGGTTTGATGAACATCCCAACTATGTCACCGTCTCGGTGCCGCGTACTTTGGATTGGGACCACCAGGCCATTACCGGCGCACTGAATCCGATCCCTGAAGAAGTCGCACAAGTCATGGAAGACACCACCGAAGCGGATCCGTATTGGGGTGGGATTGTCGGGTGGTGGAAGCGGCGACGGATTGAAAAACTCGAAGCGAAACTCACCCAGGCGAAGCTGGATTATCACCGCTCCTCTGGCTCCTAAAGCCAACGTGCCCTAACCGGTCAGCACCTGGACGCGCGTTAGTCGCCCCGATGTGCCTAAGATCATTGCGGGTCTCGCTGGGTCGATGCGGCCCACAAGCTGGGCTCCCGTAGGATGGGTGTGCACTGTTCATTACGGAGAATACCGTCGTGACATGCTACCTGACCGCCCGCGTGAAGACCGGGTGGGAGCAGAGTAACTAGAGGAGTAAAACGTGAAAAAGACCGCACTTGTCAGCACCCTCGCTGCCGCAGCGTTGGTGTTAACGGCCTGTGGTGAAGCACCGGAAGAAAAAGCCGGCGCGAAGCACACCGATTTCAAAGCCTGCATGGTTTCTGACGAAGGAGGCTTTGACGACCGTTCCTTTAACGAGTCGGGTATCCAGGGTCTGGAAAAAGCAGAAGCAGAACTGGGCGTCGAAATTGCCAAGGTTGAATCAAAATCCGCTGCTGATTTCGAACAGAATATCGACACCCTGATCCAGCAAAACTGCGATCTGATCATTGGCGTGGGCTTTATGCTCAACAATGCAATCCGTGACGCCGCCCAGGATAATCCTGACCTCGAATTCGCGCTCATCGACTCACGCTTTACCGATGAGAACCAAGAACTGGTGGAACTCGAAAACGCGAAACCATTGGTATTCAACACCGCCGAAGCGGCCTATCTGGCTGGCTACCTCGCCGCTGGTATGACCGAAAGCGGCAAGGTGGGCACCTACGGTGGTGGCGATCTGCCATCGGTGAAGATCTTTATGGATGGTTTCGTTGATGGCGTTGGCAAGTACAACGAAGACAACGGCACCAACGTTGAGGTCCTTGGCTGGGATAAGGACAGCCAAAACGGCCAGTTCGTTGGAAACTTCTCCGATAAGAACAAGGGCAAACAGCTCACAGAAAACCTGCTCGCTCAAGGCGCTGACATCATCATGCCGGTTGCCGGTCCGGTTGGTGATGGCACCCTGGCAGCGGTGAAGTCCGAGGGTAAAGGCCTGGTGGTCTGGCCCGATACCGATGGTTACGAATCCACCAACGAAGGTGACATCATCCTCACCTCGGTGATGAAGGAAATCGGCCAGGCGGTCTTCGATGTGATCAATGCGGCCGTTGATGGCAACTTCTCATCCGAAGCCTCCGTGGGCACCCTGGAAAACGGTGGTGTCTCCCTGGCTCCATTCCACGATTTTGATGATGAAGTTCCTGCAGAACTGAAAGATCAGATTGACGCCATCACCGAGCAGATCGTTGCCGGTGAGATCACCGTTGAGACTGAAAACCAGCCGTAAGGCATGCTCGGCCCGCCGCGACGCGGCGGGCCGAGGTTCCCCACTGCCGCGCGAATTTGTTGCGCGTGCAATCTGCTGCCACCCAGGAGTGCGTCAGTGAAACGTGAACTGCGGGGGATTACGAAGAAATTCGGTCCCCTCGTTGCAAATGATGCGATCGACATTGTTGTCGAACCGGGTGAAATCCATGCGTTGCTTGGCGAAAATGGCGCCGGCAAATCCACCCTGATGAATGTGCTCTACGGACTGTACCAACCCGATGCGGGTGAAATCCTGCTCGATGACGTCCCCGTGAAATTTTCCGGTCCGGGCGATGCGGTTGCCGCCGGGATTGGGATGGTCCACCAGCACTTTATGCTCGTACCGGTATTTACCGTCGCTGAATCGGTAGCCCTGGGCAATGAACCCACAACTGCGGGTATCATCTCCCACCGTGCGGCGGCGGCCAAGGTGAAGGAACTTTCCGAGCGATTCGGCTTCGATATTGACCCCGAAGCCACCATTGAAGAGCTCTCGGTTGGAGCCCAACAGCGCGTTGAGATTATTAAGGCACTGTCGCGTGATGCACAGGTGTTGATCCTCGATGAACCAACCGCGGTCCTTACCCCCCAGGAAACCGATGAGCTGCTCGCAATTATGCGCGAACTCAAAGCCCAGGGGCGTTCGATCATTCTTATCACTCACAAGCTGCGGGAAGTGAAGGCCGTAGCAGATCGCATTACCGTCATCCGGCGCGGAAAAGTGGTCGGCAGTGCCGATCCGGGGGCGTCTGAATCAGAACTTGCTGCCGCAATGGTGGGACGCGAAGTAAACCTTGGGGTCGACAAACAGGCGGCAAAACCCGGTGAGATAGCCCTGAATATCGCGAACCTATCGGTGGTTAATATTCGTGGACGCACCCTGATTAACGATCTCAATCTCCAGGTGCACAGCGGTGAGATTGTTGCGATCGCCGGCGTGCAAGGCAACGGTCAGACCGAACTGGCCGAAGCGATCCTCGGCTTGCGTCCCATTGCCAGCGGCACCTTGGAACTGGGAGGCGTGGATCTGAAAGATCACAGTGTGAAACAGCGACTGGGAGCCGGAATTGGATTCGTCCCTGAAGATCGTTCCACCGACGGGATGATCGCCTCGTTTACGATCGCTGAAAATATGATCCTCGATATGTATGATCGCCCTCCATTCGCGCGCGGGATGCAAATGAAGCCCGGGGTGATCCTCGATAATGCTCAAACCCAACGTGAAGCCTTCGACGTGCGGGTTACCAGTGTGGAAGATCCAATCGCTACCCTGTCGGGTGGTAACCAACAAAAAGTGATTCTCGCCCGCGAACTCTCACGCGAACTCGACCTGTTGGTGGCCAGCCAACCCACGCGCGGACTCGATGTGGGATCGATCGAATTCGTCCATTCGCGCATCGTTGCCGAACGTGATCGCGGCACCCCTGTATTGATCATCTCGACCGAACTGGACGAAGTCTATGGGCTTGCCGATCGGATTGCGGTGATGTATCGCGGTGAACTGGTCGGTATCGTTGGGCCCGATACCCCTCGTTCGGTTCTCGGCCTGATGATGGCGGGCGTGCCCTACGATGAGGCCCGCACCCAGGCCAATACTGAAACCGAGGCCGTTATCCCCGCCGATACCGTGACAAAGGAGGAGGCGTGAGTTCACCAACCACGGCGCAGAAGCCGCAAACACCACCTGAGACGGATCGTGACGCTACCCGTGAGCGCAGCCTTGCGCGCGATCTGATGAGCTCATCGGGCATGCTCGTATTTCTCTCGATTGTCCTCTCCTTACTATTTGCCGCTATCCTCGCGGCCTCCTTCAACCCCGCAGTACGAGAATCGGCAAGCTACTTCTTTGCCCGGCCAAGTGACTTCCTTGGCAGTTTCGGTAATGCGATGCGGGACTTTTTTACCTCGCTGTTTCGCGGCGCCATCTTCGATTACGAAGGAAAGACCTTCGTGCGGATGATTCGCCCGCTGACCGACTCACTTACCAACGCCGTGCCGCTCATTTTTGCCGGCCTGGCCGTCGCGGTCGCATTTCGCGCGGGGCTGTTCAATATTGGTGCCCAAGGCCAGCTGATTATCGGCGCCCTGGTGGGCGGATATGTGGGCATCGCCTGGGATCTTCCCCCGGTCATCCACCTGTTGGTTGCGGTACTTGGCGCAATGATTGGTGGTGCCGCCTGGGGGGCAATCCCCGGGTTGTTAAAAGCAAAATCCGGTGCCAATGAAGTGATCGTGACGATCATGTTGAACTCGGTCGCCGGCTATTTGCTGTCCTACGCGCTGAAAACCACCACGTATATCGGCACTGGCCACAACGGCAAATCCCAGTACGTACGGGCCAATGCCCAACTACCGGATCTCCTCGGCTCCCACTTCCGTCTCCACCTTGGCTTTATCCTCGCCCTGCTAGCTGCGGCATTTGTGTGGTGGCTGCTGGAACGCTCCACCCTCGGATTTGAAATCCGAGCGGCCGGTGCGAACCCCCATGCGGCACGCACCGCCGGGATTTCCGTCAATCGCACCATTATGGTGACCATGGCAATTGCTGGGGGACTTGCCGGGCTGGCCGCAATCGGTCCGGCCTTGGGGACCGAAAAATTCCTCTCCGGTTCAATTGCCGCCACCTATGGTTTCGATGCGATCACCGTCGCACTGCTGGGGCGCTCACGGCCCGGGGGCGTGGTACTCGCGGGGATTTTATTTGGGGCATTGAATTCCGGTGCCTCCCTGATGCAGGGAGCAGCTGATATTCCCGTCGATATTGTGCAGGTCTCGCAAGCGGTTATCGTCTTGTTAATTGCCGCACCACCGCTGGTGCGATGGCTGTTACGCCTGCCCGAACCCACAGCGCGCTTGCCGCGTCGGCGCAAGGAGGTTGCCTAATGACTACGATGCCGCTGACAGCATCCACGACATCCCAGGGCCACGCCGCGCCAATCCAGTGGCGCTTTCCTGGCGCCGCCATCGTGATGGCTTTGTTGACCGTCCTGCTCGCGGCCACCTCGGGAGGTGAATCGGTTCTCTCGATGCGCAATGCTTCCCGGCGATTCCCCATCGGTGACATCCACCTGGATTCCACCACCGTGACGATCGTCCTGGCAGTGATGGCAATTATCGCTGCCGCGGGGGCAACCAGGCGGGCCATCGCACGCGCTCGCGGAGTTGCGGCCTATACCACCGTGGCGGGAACTATCTTTGTCCTCGCATTTTTAATCTGGTCGGTCGCTGGTAACGCCTCGACCATGCCGGTAGTGCAACTGTTACAAGGCTCAGTCGCATTCGCCGTCCCACTGATTTTAGGAGCGCTCTCCGGGGTGGTATGCGAACGTTCAGGGA
>JAUNVN010000079.1 GCA_030537655.1 Bowdeniella nasicola
TGCAAATAAACCAGCCTTTACCATGTCACGAATCACGTTTTTGCTGACAAAACGTCGTTGCCGTTTGGTGGCGCGCGGATGTGCGAAAATCGGCACCCCACCGGCGGCGCGCACCAGTTCAGTCACCTCAACTGGGTGTGGCGCCTGGTAGCGCACATAGTAGGGCGAGGAGGTCGCAAGGAGCTGTTCAAAAGCAGCTGAGCGGTTCGCAATCACCCCCGCTGCCACGAGCGCATCGGCAAGGTGAGGCCGACCAATGGTGCGCGAGGTGCCGGCCTGGCGATACACATCCGCTATCGAGATCGGATAGTCTTTTGCAATCCTGGCGGTCATTTCCTCGATTCGCCGTATCCGCGCGGCGCGCGCCTGGGACAGGAGCGCATCGAGGTCGTCGCCTCGCGCTGGATTGTGCAAATAGCCCAGCAGGTGAGCGGTTATCCCATCGGCACTACACGAAATTTCTATCCCCCGTACCAGTGCCACGTTGGCGCTCCCAACCGCGGCGGCAGCTTCATCCCACCCGGCGATCGTGTCATGGTCGGTCAGTGCCACCACATCTAATCCGGCCTTTGCGGCGGCAAACATCAATTCGGTGGGGGTGTCGGTCCCATCGGAAATTGCCGAATGGGCATGTAGGTCGATCCTCATACGAAGGATTATCGCAGGTGAGGCACAATTGGGGGTATGAGTGTAACCGATGAACAACAGCCATTAGCCGAACGCGGCTCAAATCGTTCCCAACGTCCCACTTCGGCGGCGTTTCGAGAATTCATGTCAACGAATTGGGCACCACGAGATACGCGCCTTCCAGCAGAAAACGAGTCGGCGAGTTACGCTAAAGCTCGCCGCGAAGCGCTAAGTCAACGCTTCCGCGGCGATCGACTCGTGATTCCTGCAGGTGGACTCGTGGTGCGCTCCAATGACACGGACTATCCCTTCCGCCCACATTCGGCCTTCTCCCACATGTGCGGTACCGGAGCGGAGATGGAGCCAGATTCGGTCCTCGTATTGCACCCCCGTGAGGATGGAAGCCACGAAGCGGTCCTGTATTTCCATCCGTGTGCTACTCGAGAGACCGAAGAGTTTTTTGCCGATTCACGCTACGGCGAATTCTGGGTTGGCGCGCGTCCCACCCTGGCAGAAGTACAAGCTGCCACCGGAATTCGTACCGCACATATTGATGAGCTTGGCGATGCGCTGAGCAAAGATGCTGGCCAAATCACCCTGCGGGTGGTCCCCGATGCCAGCGCCGAAGTCAGTGCCCTGGTAAACCAGGTGCGCTCCCAGGTGGGACAGCGGGACTGCGAGGAGCTTGATAATGCCTTCGCCGAGGCGCTCAGCGAAGCGCGACTGTGTAAGGACGCATGGGAAATTGACCAACTCCGCCAGGCGGTCGATGCCACGGCAGCGGGATTCGATGAGATGATTCGTGCCTTACCGCGAGCTAAAGCCCACCATCGCGGCGAGCGCGTCCTGGAGGGAGTATTCGGTGCGAAGGCCCGCGAAGAAGGTAATGATGTTGGCTACGAAACGATTGCGGCAGCTGGCAATCATGCCAACACGTTGCACTGGACCGATAACACCGGCACCATCCGTGAAGGGGACCTGGTGCTGATTGATGCGGGGGTCGAAGTCGATTCGCTCTACACTGCTGACATCACCCGCACCCTCCCGATTTCCGGGAAATTTACCGCGGTTCAGCGGAGAGTATACGAAGCGGTTTTGCGGGCCTGTGAAGCCTCGTTACAGGCCGCTCAGGGCAAAGGGGTGAAATTCCGAGATCTGCACGATGCGGCAATGGTGGTGATCGCCCACGAATTAGAGGCGATGGGAATCCTGCCGATTAGTGCCGAAGAGTCCTTGCAGCCTGACTCGCAACTTCACCGCCGCTGGATGGTGCACGGAACCAGCCATCACCTGGGCATTGATGTGCACGACTGCGCCCAGGCACGTCGGGAGATGTATCTGGATGCGGAACTCAAACCGGGGATGTGCTTCACCATTGAACCGGGACTTTATTTCCACAGTGATGACCTGGCGGTTCCTGAGGAGTATCGCGGCATTGGGGTACGTATTGAAGATGATGTGATCTTCACTGACGAGTACAAGGCGGTGCGGCTATCGGAAGATATTCCCCGCACTGTCGATGCGGTCGAAGCCTGGATGGCGCGGCTGCGAGCGTAGTGATGTGCGGTGCGGCCTGGCATATGCCAGGCCGCACTGGCCATCGAAACACCCCTGTTCGTGTCCGGCAGATGGATTAGCCTATTTGGGTGACCATGTATTCAGCCTCCGGCCATCAGCGAGTGTTCATTGCCCGGTTGGTCGGCACCCGCGTCTTTGACCCGATTGGGGATCAGGTTGGTCGCGTCCACGACGTGGTCGTTCTCTTCCAAGCCGGGTCGCTGCCACGTGCAGTTGGTCTCGTCGTTGAGGTGAGCGGACGCCGCCGCGTATTTGTCCCTCTCACACGTGTGACCAGTATTGATGCCGGCGCGGTGATCACGACCGGATTGGTCAATATTCGCCGCTTTGAGTTAAAGAAGACCGAAACGCTTATCCATGCCGAACTGCTTGAACGCACCGTGACGTTCAAAGATGGCAGCGGTGATGGCACGGTCGTTGATGTCGCTATCGAGTTGCAGCGCAACCGCGAATGGTTAGTGACCAGTTTGTATGTCACGCGCAAAAAATCCTCCGGCCTGTTCCGCCGTGGCGATTCGGTAATGGTTTCACCGCGCGAGGTCACCGGTCTTGAAGACCAGCTCGCACGTCAGGGCGCCGCCGGGTTAATTGCCTCATTTGCGGGGCTTAGACCTGCTGATATTGCCGACCTGTTACGAGATCTGCCAACCGAACGTCGCCTGGAAGTCGCCGCTGAGATGGCCGATGAAACGCTGGCCGATATTCTCGAAGAACTCGGCGATGAGGACCGTATCGGCGTGATCTCCTATCTCCCAGCACGCCGCGCAGCCGACGTACTCGACGAGATGCAACCCGATGATGCTGCCGACCTGGTCGGTGAGCTCCCCGAAGCACTCGCCAGTCAGTTGCTCGAACTGATGGAACCCGAAGAAGCTGCCGATGTGCGTCGGTTGCTTGCCTATGAGGACAATACGGCTGGCGGGCTGATGACCACGGCGCCAGTGATTCTCCCGCCAGATGCCACCGTGGCTGGGTTACTTGCCCATGTGCGTCGCGAAGATGTCCCGCCGGCTTTGGCCGCGATGGCCTATATTGTGCGCCCACCATTGGAAACCCCGACGGGTAAGCTCTTAGGGGTGGTCCATATTCAACGGGCCCTTCGTGAACCACCCCATGCACTCCTCGGCACGATTGTTGATACCCGTGTCGAACCGCTCCACCCCGATACCGGGATTGGGACTATCACGCGTCTGCTCGCCACCTACAACCTGACCGCCATGGCGGTGGTCGATGAGGACGGGCGACTGCTCGGCGCGGTTTCTGTTGATGACGTACTTGACCATTTGCTGCCCGAAGACTGGCGGGAAGCAGACGATGCGGTCACCGATGATGAAATGGATCGGTTTGCTGATGGCTGAGCGACTCGATATGCCCCTACCCGCCCGCCGCCGGTGGATGCCGCGCGTGGATTTGGAATCCGAAGGGGTGGGCCGCGTTGCCGAAGCAATCGCGCGCTTTACCGGCACTCCCCAGTTCCTCGTGTGGCTATCTGTATTCGTTTTTGGCTGGTTGGCGTGGAATACCTGGGGGCCCGAACATTTACGTTTCGACAAAGTCGAACTCGGGTTCACCACATTAACCCTGATGCTGTCCTTGCAGGCCTCCTATGCCGCGCCCCTGATCTTACTTGCCCAAAACCGCCAGGATGACCGCGACCGGGTAACGGCCGAACAGGACCGTCAACGTGCGGAACGTAACCTCGCCGATACCGAATATGTGGCGCGAGAGCTAGCGGCGCTACGTTTGGCTCTCAACGATGTCGCAACCCGTGATTTTGTCCGCTCTGAACTGCGCGATCTGCTTGATGACCTCGATGCTGCCGGACTCCTTGAGCGCGCCAGGAGTGGAAACCACCCCAATTCACCTGCCAGCGAAAGTGAGCAACCCCCTAGGTAGTTCACGTCCTTTCTGCGTACCATGGCGCTATGACAGTTCCCACTACAGCCGCCGTTGAAGCCGAGCTCGCCGGGGTGATGGACCCGGAAATTAAACGCCCAATTACCGAGATGGGAATGGTGCGTGAAGTCCAGGTCCATGACGATGGCCGCGTCGTTGTTGGCATCGACCTGACAACGAAGGGCTGTCCCCTCAAAGATACGATCGCTGCCGATGTGCGCGATGCCGTATCTAAACTCGACGGCGTGAGCGCCGTAGAAGTGCAAATGGGCGAGATGAATGAGGAACAGAAAAAAGCGCTGCGCCAAAAACTGCGCGGTGGAGCACCCGAACTGGAAATTCCCTTTACTAAACCGGGTAATCTCACCCGCATCTACGCGGTGACCTCCGGTAAAGGTGGGGTGGGCAAATCCTCCATCACCGCGAATCTTGCGGCCGCGATGGCTGATCAGGGACTGAAAGTTGGCGTGGTTGACGCTGATATTTATGGCTTTTCCATCCCGCGAATGCTCGGGGTGGATCACGTCCCAACCAAACTGGACGATATGATCGTCCCGCCCATCGCCCACGGTGTGAAGGTTATCTCCATTGGGATGTTCGTTCCCGAAAATGCGGCGGTGGTGTGGCGTGGACCGATGCTGCACCGGGCAGTCCAACAGTTCCTCGCCGATGTGTACTGGGGTGATCTTGACGTCCTCCTGCTCGATCTCCCCCCGGGGACCGGCGACGTCGCAATCTCGGTGGGCCAACTGTTGCCCAACGCTGAAATCGTCGTCGTTACGACTCCGCAAATTGCGGCGGCTGAAGTCGCTGAACGTGCGGGCTCCATTGCTGGTCAAACTCGCCAACGCGTTGTGGGCGTGGTGGAAAATATGAGCTGGCTGGAGCAGGGCGATGGCAGCAAACTCGAAATTTTTGGCTCCGGTGGGGGGAAAGCTGTGGCTGATCGACTCACCAATCTCCTTGGTTATGAGGTCAGTCTGCGCGCTCAGGTTCCGCTTGACCCGCAACTTCGCGAAGGTGGCGATGAGGGCACTCCCATAGTCATTGCCGCCCCCGATTCCACAGCCGGCGCGACCCTGCGAGAGCTGGCACATGCCCTCGGCCACCGCGCCCGTGGTCTTGCCGGCCGGTCGTTAGGACTCAGCCCCACCTGATTACTAGTTAAGATAGGGGCAGTTACGCTACTGAAAGTAGGTTCCGTTGATGAAGGAGGATATCGGGCATGCCCATTAGCTCGACGGAAATCCTCGTCATCATCTTCGTTATTCTCATCGTGGTTGGCCCCGACAAAATGCCAAGTGCCGCAGCCCAACTCGGCCGTGCGGTACGCCGCGGCAAACAGTTGGTCCAAGATGCCAAAGCCCACCTGCGTGAAGAACTGGGCGATGAACTCAAAGATGTCAATTTAAAGAGTTTTGATCCGCGCCAATATGACCCACGCAAAATCGTGCGCGACGCATTGCGTGATGATCCGGATTTACCGGCGGCACCAGGCGGAGCGGGGGTAATTCCCGCGGTGGGCATTGACTCCACTTCCCGCGTGGACAATGTGGGAACCTATAGCGCCACTCCCCCCGCACAGGCACCAACTAGTGGCTGGGAAACACGCCCCCACCCCTACATGTTTACTCCTGGACGCCCCGCACCGTTTGATTCGGAAGCAACCTAGTCGGCGCGCTTGGATTCCAAAGTACACGTTGCCCGAAAGGTGTCATCACCACGTTTGACCTGTAATTCAACCGTTTCTCCGGGCGTCAGTGAGCGCATATAGACAATAAAGTGGGTGACATCATGCATCGGGATGTCATTGACCGCCACGATACGATCACCGGGTTGTAGGCCCGCAGCAGCAGCCGGTCCGCCAGGTATCACTGCCCCAGGATCATTGGTCACAATCAGCGCGCCGGCGCCCTCATCACGCGTATCGACCTGCACTCCGATAGCCGGGTAGGTGGCATAGCCCTGCTGGAGAATCTCATCGACCGTGCGTTTAACTTGCGCTGCTGGAATCGCAAAGCCAAGTCCGATGGAACCGATGGTCGAACGTTCCGCCCCAATGGGCTGGGCAACCGCAGAATTCACACCGATGATGCGCCCTGACATATCAACTAGCGGCCCACCGGAGTTGCCCGGATTAATTGCCGCATCGGTTTGGATCGCATTCAAAAATGACGCGTCGCCCAGCTCTCCCGACTCTACCGGGCGGTTGAGCGCGGAAATAATACCGGTGGTCACCGTGCCCTGTAATCCCAAGGGTGCTCCCACGGCTATCACCTGTTGGCCCACGTGCAGCTGACTGGAATCAGCGAGCGTCAACTGCGGTAGTGTCTCAGCGTCAATCTGCAATACCGCGAGATCATATTCGCGGCTATAGCCGCGCACACTTGCGTCATAGTGGGTACCATCGGCGCTCACCACGACAATATTGTCTAACAGCTCACCTTTTTCCACCACGACGTGCGTATTGGTAACGATCGTGCCATCGGTGTCATACACCCAGCCGCTGCCGGTCGAGGTGCCATCAGCTGCATCGGCTGCAATATAAACCGTCGATTGTAAGACCGCGTTCGCGACCGAGGCGATATCACCGGTAGTGACCGCTGGTTGCGCGGTGGCCAGCGATGCCCGCGCGGGGGGCGCGATGCCGAGCAGTCCGCGTTCGGAGGCGAACACCCCGGTGAGGATCCCGGTGACGAAAGCACACACCACCGCAATGATCCAGGCGGTGGTTGCCAGCCGCCGGCGTTTGCGGTGCAGTACTGCGATGTGGTGGTTGAGCGCATCTACCTCGTGGGGTGACTGACCTGCCCCAGCTCCCCGCGGTGGTATCTTCGCTGGCAGCTTGGGGGCCGTTGATGGCTGGGGTTTTATGCCTTGAACCGGCGCCACGTGCGTCGGTTGCACTGCTCGCGGCGCGGTGGTCTCAACTGGAGGGATGCCGTTGGGTGAGCGCTCAGTGGCAAGCCTCGGTGGGATCACGAGCGCCCCCAGCAGGTAGGGGCTGCGGCGGGTGGGCATCTCGGCTGGGTCCATGGCAGCAGTCTAACGGGCCGGCAGTGTCCTGGCAGCGAGCCAGCGGGCGGTTACACTAGGAAAGAACAAGTGTGGAGGTGGCATTATTACCGGCGATAAGGCACTGTCGTGGGCGTTTTGCGAAGAATACATACCCGAACCTGAGTCGGCAGCCCACGCGAGACGTGCCGCACAGGAGTATGCGATCCGCCCCATTAACGTGGGGACCGGCGCGACGTTGCGGCTGTTAGCGGCAGCTCTTGATGCCCATGC
>JAUNVN010000080.1:0-1826 GCA_030537655.1 Bowdeniella nasicola
AAACGGGTGCGGGAGTTACACGAAAAAATCTTCTACCGTCCCCTTTTGCCGGCAACCGCACAACTGTCTGCGGCTGACATAAGCCTCACCCCGTCGGCGGCAAGTGCCCGCCTGACCGCAATTGGTTACCGCGATCCACGTGCCGCCTCGCATCATATTGCAGCCCTAACCGCAGGACTATCCCGTCGCGCCGCAATCCAACGCCACCTGTTACCGGTCATGTTGCAGTGGTTTGCAGCCGGACCAAACCCTGACCAGGGACTGTTAGCCTTCCGGCGGCTTTCTGATGTCTTGGGTGGGGCGCACTGGTATTTGAAACTGCTTCGCGATGACACAGCCGTTGCCGAAGCCCTCGCACGGGCATTAGCTCGCAGTGATTATGTCGGCCATGAGGTGCTGCATGTTCCCCAAGCGGTGACCTGGCTTGCGGAACCACAGGGCTGTCAACCGCGCAGTATTCGCGCTCTGCATGCCGAAGCGGAAGCGTTGATGGCGCGCCATGCCGATGCGCAGGTACGCGTGGAGTTTTTACGTTCGATGCGCCAACGAGAACTCATGCGCGCAGCACTCGCAGATGCACGCGGTGTGCGCAGTACAACCGCCGAAGCAATCAGCGATGTGACCGACGTGGTCTTATCGTGGACACTACATGCCGCGTGCGCCGACCAGGCGGCACAGTTGGGTCGATCCCTTGAGTGCGATCCGGTGATTATTGCGATGGGATCTGCTGGTGGCCGTGAGATGACCTACGGTTCCGATGTTGATGCGATTGTGGTTTACCATCCGCTCGGCCCACATGCTCACCGTGATGCCACCGCCGTTGCCAACAGATGGCGGGCACTGCTGGCCGATCCACTCACCAGTCCACCGGTGAAAGTGGACTTCTCGTTGCGACCGGAAGGTAACGCCGGTCCGGTCGTACGCTCAATAGCCAGCTACCGTGACTACCTGGCCGAACATGCGGCGGCCTGGGAGCGCCACGCCCTCCTACGCGCTCGGATTATCACCACCCCGCAGGCTGATAATCCAGATGCACTCCGCCAACTTCGCGCAGCTATTAACGCGGCACGCTACGGTGAGGTATCCAGTCACCAGTTACGTCAAATCCGGCATTTGAAAGCTCGGATGGAAAAAGAACGCCTGCCCCGCGGCATCCAACCTGCCCGCCACATTAAGCTTGGTCCGGGAGGCCTGTCAGATGTGGAATGGGCGGTCCAAATTTTACAGCTACAACATGCCCACGCTTATCGGCAGTTGCAAACCACTTCAACCCTCACCGCCTTGGATGCAGCTGTGACAATCGGAGTCCTCAACGAGCGAGACGCCACACGCCTAGCGCAGGCTTGGCAGGCCGGCTATCGTATTCGTGCAGCGATGACTCTCGCATTGCGCAAGACAGGCGCAAATGCATCAATCCTGCCGGCAACCACCCGCGAGCGCGGCTATGTTGCCGCGCTCGTGGGAGGGGGGTCAGTTGCTGATTTTGATGAGTGGTGGGCACGTACCGCCCGGCGGGCCCGCAGTGTTGCCACCGCGTTGATCTACGGCACTACAGCGTGAAGTACATTTCGAATTCATGCGGATGTGGACGCTGCCGAATCGGTTCGATTTCATTGATGCGCTTGTAATCAATCCACGTGGAGAGCAGATCGTCGGTAAACACATCACCTTCGAGTAAGAAGTCGTGGTCGGCTTCGAGTGCTTCCAGCGCTGCATCGAGTGAAGCCGGGAGTTTTTCGATGTCGGCATGCTCTTCAGGCTCCAGCTCATAGAGATCCTTATCGATCGGTTCGGCTGGTTCGATCCGTTGGCGCACTCCGTCCAGT
>JAUNVN010000080.1:1836-3825 GCA_030537655.1 Bowdeniella nasicola
AGCAAGGCGGCAAAGGCCAAATATGGGTTCGCTGACGGGTCGGGTACCCGGTACTCCACCCGTTTGGCACTCGGGGATGTTCCCGTCAGGGGGATGCGGATACATGCGGAGCGGTTACGTGCCGAGTACACCAGGTTCACCGGTGCTTCGAAACCCGGGACCAAGCGGTGGTAGGAGTTGATTGACGGATTGGTAAATGCGAGGAGTGCCGGGGCGTGGTCAAGGAGCCCACCGATAAACCAGCGGGCCGTATCTGACAGGTTGCCATACCCAGTTTCCTGGTAGAACAGCGGTTTGCCGTCCTTCCACAGCGACAGGTGTGTATGCATTCCCGAACCGTTATCACCAAAGACCGGCTTGGGCATGAATGTGGCGGTCTTGCCTGCCTGCCATGCCGCATTTTTAATGATGTATTTGAATTTCATCATGTCGTCGCCAGCAGCGGTGAGCGTATTGAATCGGTAGTTAATTTCCTGCTGACCGGCCGTGCCGACCTCGTGGTGGCTGCGTTCAATCGGTAGTCCCACCCCCTCGCACAGTCCCACCATTTCATCTCGTAATTCACAAAAGTGGTCCGAGGGGGAGACAGGGAAATACCCGCCTTTATAGGGGGTTTTATAGCCGCGGTTGCCACCTTCTTCAACCCGTCCGGTATTCCACGCGGCGGCTTCCGAATCGATGTGGTAGTACCCACCTGCAGCAGACGTCCCAAAGCGGATGTCATCGAAGACATAGAATTCAGCTTCGGCGCCCACATATGCGGTGTCGGCAATTCCGGTGGAGCGCAGATAGGCTTCGGCTTTCGCGCTCACATTGCGCGGGTCACGACTATAGGGTTCATCGGTGAGCGGATCAACGATGAAGAAGTTGAGTACCAGGGTTTTTTCTTTCCGAAACGGGTCGATAAACGCGCTGGAAACATCGGGGATTAGCTTCATATCTGATTCGTGAATTGCTTGAAATCCGCGAATAGAGGAGCCATCAAACATTAACCCCTCGGTAAAGAGGTCTTCGCTAAAGGCACGGGCGGGAATATTGAAGTGCTGCATGATGCCGGGCAGGTCACAAAATCGCACATCAACGAATGCGATATCGTGCTCGCGAATATAGGCAATAGCATCGTTCGCGCTGGTGAACATGAGGGGCCTTTCTGATTCTGCGCGGCCGGGCCGGGCATTGAGGGGAGGGCGGATTTAGCGCCCACGCATACCACGCCGGTCAGGGCGGGCACGCAGTGGGTCAATTCCTTTGGGAATACCGAGGTTCAAGGTGCCCATGGAGCGTAGGCGTTTGGCTACGATCGCAATTTCACCCTTGTTGAGTTTCTTTGGGAGTTTACGCACGTGCTTTTCCAGCTGTGCCAACGTCACTTGGCCGTCTGCATCGCCCACATGGAAAATGTGTACTGGGGCTTCACGCAGCACCAGTTTCACTTTCTTCTCCTCATTGCGCGCAAGCCGGCGCGTGCGGTTAATCGGGCCTTCCACCGCGATCACCACCCCACCGGGACCAATGGAGCGAAATGCCATATCGCCGCTGCGAGGATTAACCCCAACCGGCTCGTCATCGGTATTCCACCCGCGCAACTGCTGCAATACGGCGAGCGATGCGCCCGGTTGTCCTTCAATTTGCAGGTAGGACGCCTTGCGGGTCCACAAGGAAAGCACCACCAGCATGGCGGTCAGCGCCATTACGATTCCGAGAATTGGATAGAAAATCCAATGGCCGCTGGCGACCCCCCACCAGATGAACAGTGCGAGAACAACAACGAAGATGAGCGGCAATACCCACCGCATCCACGGATAGTGGGTGGAGGTGACACGGTAGGCGTCAGCAATATTGTGGTACCAACGCCGCTTTTTTCCTGATTCGGTAGTCATGATGACTCCACCTTACCGCGACTTTTGTCTCAGCATCCGCTCCACAACCGAGGATGCTTCCTGTTGGGCACTCACAGGTTGGGCTAAATGTCGCAGCTGAGAGGGCATT
>JAUNVN010000080.1:3835-4410 GCA_030537655.1 Bowdeniella nasicola
AATTGGCTGACCTTTACGGCTCATGGCCTGACCCCAAAGACGCCCGGCGCGATATGACGAACGGACAAGTGGACCGGCCATCACCCCGACAAAACCGATCTCAGTGGCCAGCGTGGAAAGTTCCAGAAATTCCTGGGGGTGAACCCACCGGTCAACCGGAAGGTGGAATTTTGAAGGGCGTAAATACTGCGTAATTGTCAGCAAATCACATTGTGCTTCGTTAAGCGCCACCATCGCGGCTTCCACTTCACTACGGGTTTCTCCCATTCCCAAAATCAGGTTTGATTTGGTGATCAATCCGGCCTCGGCGGCTGCGCGTAACACCTCCAGGGAACGCTCATAGCGAAAGGCTGGACGGATCCGTTTGAATATCCGGGGAACCGTTTCCAAATTGTGACCGAGGACCTCCGGTCGGGAGGCAAACACTTCGGCTAACGCGGCTTGCTCACCGCGAAAATCAGGAATGAGCAACTCCACTCCGGTCTCGGGATTGCGCCGATGGATCTCCCGGGTCGTTTGCGCATACAACCACGCACCCCCGTCAGAAAGGTCATCACGTGCCACTCCCGTCACGG
>JAUNVN010000080.1:4420-7368 GCA_030537655.1 Bowdeniella nasicola
TCCTCGCGATCAAGCACGTCGGGTTTTCCGGTCGTGATCTGGCAGAAATCACACCGGCGGGTGCACTGTTGGCCGCCAATCAGGAAGGTGGCTTCACGATCTTGCCAGCATTCGAAAATATTGGGACAGCCTGCCTCTTGGCATACCGTGTGCAGAGCCGAAGATGAGACGAGCCGTTTCACGTCACGGTAGTCATCGCCCAGCACCGCTTTCGCGCGGATCCATTCGGGTTTGCGCTCAATGTCAGTTTCCGCATTTTTCGCCTCGATCCGTAACAGCCGGCGGCTGCCAGGTGTAATACTCATTGGTTGATATCTTCCTTATCCCACGGCGCAATGAGCGGCGTCAGCGCGCTGGTTAATTGCCTGATCAGTTGGGTCGCCACCTCTGCTAACGAAACGTTGCCACCTTCCATGGCGAGGGTCGTGACACCCGCATCGCGAATCCCGCACGGAATGATCGGTGCATAGGGGGCCAGTGAGTTGGTCACATTGAGCGCCAAGCCGTGCAGAGTTGTAGCTCGGGCAATGCGCACCCCGATGGCGCACAGTTTGCGTTCCGGATCGTGCAGCCACACACCTGAGCGACCCGCAACGCGATCAGCGTTGATCCCGTAGTGGGCGGCAGTGGCAATCACCGCCTCTTCAAGTGCACACGCGTAGGCTGTCACATCGATGGGATTACGCAGTTTCACAATCGGATAGACAACAATCTGGCCGGGACCATGCCAGGTGATCCGCCCGCCACGATCGATATGGCGCACCGAAAGGTGTTCATCGCGCAGGTCTGCTCGTCCGGTGCGTTTTCCCGCCGTGTAGACACTCTCCATTTCGCACACAATCAGTGCCGAGGCGCGCAGACCGGCAGCGATCTGGTGATGGAGCTGGCGTTGAAGCTGATCAACATCATCGTAGGGTCTGGGACCCAATTCAATTAGGTTAAGAATTTCCACGCGCCCTACTTTAATGATGAGCCGGTCGATGTGGGGGATTTGTCAGATATGGGATGTGCCGCACTTGGAAAATAGGGGTGTGGATACTCCCATTTTCATCGTCAGCTTGCATACGCTAAGTCCATGAGCGCCGGTGACTATGAGCTGCTTCGCGCACTGAATGACGCTGGAGTCTACGAGGCGCGGGACCCCAGCGGTAACCCGTGTGTGCTTACCCGGGTTGTGCTCCCATCGGTGGAAGAATGCGACCTCCTTGCTGCCCGGCTAGCACGTCTTGCCCATATTCGCCATCGTCATCTTGTCGCGGTCCTCGACGTGTGCCGCAACAGCCCCACCGAACTGTTCGTCATCACCGAAGCACTGCACGCGGTGAGCTTGACCACGATCCTGCAGGTGCGTCACCATCTTGAGGATGCGGAAGTAGCGATGCTGTGGGAGGCACTCGGCTCCGCCCTGGCGGCACTGCACGAACGCGGTGTTATCCACGGCGATATTTCGCCGACCAACGTGATGATTACCGACGCGGGTGAGGTGGTCCTTATTGACCTATGTGCCCGCTTGACGCTCGAGGCTGGTACTCCGGGATATATTGCCCCCGAACGGGAAGCTGGCGCTGCGGCAAGTACTGCCAGTGATCTGTGGGGGCTCGGAGCACTGCTACGTACGGCAAGTACCAATCCGGTCGTGAAAGCCGCCACCTGCGCCATTATGGATCCCAATCCGAACGCGCGGGTGAATGCCCGCGATTTTGTGGCGCGCCGCGCCCAGTTTTGCGCCCCTGCGGCAATCAAATTACCGCGGCCAGAACTCCTGGCGGTCGCGCGCATGCAGCAGCGAGCTCCTGCCACGCGCATTCGCCCACAGCGTCGTCGCCGCCAACAACGCCGGATGCCGCTTGCTGCCTTCGCGGCATATGGGCTCATCGGGCTCATTGCTGTGGTTGGGATGTGGTGGATATTTCGGCCTGCACCGCTGGAGAGCTCGCCGCCTCATGCCATCGAAACGGCGTCGCATCCCTATGCCAGTGCGTTGACCGAGCTGCTACATACCCGTGACACCGCGTTAACTTCAGGTGATGATGGGCTATTAGCGAGCGTGTATCACCCGACCAGTCAGGCCTTGGCGCAAGATCAGCAAATGTTGGCGCAGTGGCATGCTGAACACCGCACAATCTCCAACCTGCAAACAACGGTCAGTGATATCACCGTCATCGGACCGCACGTGCGCGCCTGGGTGCAGGCCAGCGCTTATACATCAACGATCGGGCAAGCCAGCGAGCAGATCGGTGCAAGTCAGGCTCAGTGTCGGATTTTCACCGTAATTGCCAACCGAATCGCCACGATCAGTCGCTGTCCCGATAGTGACGCGCAAAAACGACACTGGGCGGCTGCCAAATGGCAGCCGCCCAGTGTGATCGAGTGATTAGATTACCGGCCAACCTCTGCGTCAAAGTCACCAGCTTCGAGCCGGGCTTTGACTTCTTGCAGGTACCGCGCCGCATCGGCACCGTCGATCAGACGGTGATCATAGGACAGTGCCAAATACACCATCGAACGGATCGCGATCACATCGTTACCGTCAGCATCTGGCATCACAACGGGACGTTTGACGATGGTGCCAACCCCGAGGATGGCAACTTCGGGTTGATTCACAATTGGCGTGTCAAACAATGCCCCGCCAGAACCGGTATTGGTGATGGTGAATGTCCCACCGGAGAGTTCATCGGGGGAGACCTGCGCTTCGCGGGTGCGGGCTGCCAGGTCATTAATCGCCTTGGCCAACCCCGAGATCGTCAAGTCGCCAGCGTTTTTCACCACCGGTACTAATAGCCCGCGTTCGGTATCAACCGCGATCCCAATATTTTCAACATCGCGGTATTCCACCTCGTCATCACGAATGGTCGCGTTGACTTTCGGGTGCGCCTTGAGTGCTTCGGTTGCAGCCTTCACAAAGAAGGGCAAGAAGGTGAGCTTGGTGCCTTCACGCGAGAGGAAGG
>JAUNVN010000081.1:0-6946 GCA_030537655.1 Bowdeniella nasicola
ACCGATGCGGATTTTGAGCGGACCTTACAGGTGGTGGAAGCCTCCCGATTCGCCTCGGCCTACACCTTCCAGTATTCTCCACGCCCAGGGACACCCGCAGCTGATCGCACCGACCAGATACCTGCCGATGTGATGGCTGAGCGCTATCAGCGACTGGTCGCATTACAAAACCGGATTTCAACCGAAGAAAATGAAGCGCAAGTTGGCCGGGAAGTTGAAGTGCTAATCCGCGAAGATACCGGACGGAAGGACCAGACAACCGCACGAGTTTCCGGATACGCGGCTGATAATCGGCTTGTGCACATTGCGATTCCCGCCGGCACGACCCCGCCGCGCCCCGGCGATATGGTCACCGCCCAGGTCACCCATGGTGCACCGCACTATCTGATTGCTGATTCCCCGCTCCACGGTGGTACCTACCGGGTGCGGGCGACCCGCGCCGGTGATGCCTGGCAGGCCGCACAGGTTGCAAAAGCCGAAGCGATGCGTCCGGCAACTGAAGTTTCCTTAGGGATTCCCACCATTGGGCGCCGACCAGCACCACCCCAGTCATGATCCTCGCGATTGTCGGACCCACCGCAACGGGAAAGACCGCCTATTCGCTGCGGGTTGTTGAGGCGATTCGCGCTGGACTGATCGGCCCGTGGCGCGATGCGGAAATCGTGAACGCCGATTCGATGCAGCTGTATCGCGGGATGGATATTGGAACGGCGAAAGCCACACCGGCTGAGCGTGCACTGGTAGCACACCACCAACTCGACGTGCTACATGTCAGCCAAGCCGCCTCGGTTGCGGCCTATCAGCGCGCGGCGCGCGCCACTATTGCGGAGATCATCCAGCGTGGTCACCTGCCAATTGTTGTGGGCGGCTCGGGACTCTACATTCGCGCCCTTTTGGATAAGATCTCACTACCCGGCACAAACCCGCAGGTACGAGCCCATTATCGCCGCCGTTTGGAGCGTGAAGGGGCGGCCGTACTGCACGGTGAATTACTGGAACGTGATGCGCGTGCTGGCGCCAAGATTAGCGTTGGTGATCCGCGCCGGATCGTGCGGGCACTGGAAGTCATGGACATTACCGGCAAGCCCTTTTCTGCCCACATGCCAACGCGTGCCTATGTGCAACCCACCGTGCAAATAGCATTGCGTGTTGCCCCCGAAATTCTCCACAAACGCATCGGCGCGCGCACCGCAGCGATGTGGCAGGCAGGGATTGTCGCCGAAACGGCATCGCTGCGAGATGCGATGGGACCAACGGCCGCCCATGCGACCGGCTATGCGCAATGTATGGACTATCTCGATGGCAAATGCGATCAGGATGCATGTATCGAAGCGATTACCATTGCGACCCGCCAGCTCGCACGTAAACAACGCACCTGGTTTCGTGCAGATCCGCGGATAACCTGGTTAGATGCCAGCGCCGTTACCCAGCCGGTTGCCGCTGTCCTCGCACCGCTACTTACGGCAGATCTGAATGGCAACTAGGTGCGGGTGATGCGCAGCAACCGGTAGCCCTTGCGGGAATGCCACTTCGTACAGATGAGTCCCAACTCGCGATGAATCCAGCGGCTGAGCGAATCAGCACCAAGATTTTTCGCGACCACCAAGACCGCTTCACCGGTGGGCGCCAAGCGTACCAGCCAGGTGGCCAGTAGCTCGTGGAGTGCGGCTTTGCCGATCCGGATGGGCGGATTAGACCACAGCACATCAATTGTCTGCAGGCAGGGATCGGCCAGGGCGTGTGCGGGGCTGGCAACCATCAGCTCGAGTCCACACCGGCGCGCATTTTCGGCGGTTAATGCCCGGGCGCGTTCGTTTACATCCACAGCCCACACCGCGGCCTGGGGGCGAGTAAGAGCCATATGGAGGGCAATTGGCCCCCATCCGCAGCCCAGATCAACAAATGTGCCACGTTGTGGAAGCTCAGGTGCACTGCGTAAGAGTTGTGCGGTCCCGCGGTCAAGCCGATCGGGACTAAAGACCCCCGCATCGCTCACCACCTGGCAGCTGCGCCCACCAAGTTCGACAGTTAGCTGGTGGGGGTTACTGGGGGTTTGCGGTCTGGACGAAAAATAATGCTCCACCCCTCAAGCATAGGGCTCACGCGTAGCCGCGGCGGTGCGCACGCGGGTAAACGTGAGACAATGGCGGCGACAACCTTCCAGTGATAGGACACGATGACCGGCACAACCAGTGGTGAAGACGAGCGGATGGATGCGGTCGTCGCTCGCGTGCTTGCACGCAGCGCGGCCGCCTTACAGCATGCACCCACCGCAGAATCTGATAACGATGGGGAGCAGCTCGCGCGTGAAGAACGCGCCGCACTGCGCCGGGTGGCAGGATTATCGACCGAACTGGAAGATGTCCGCGAGGTCGAGTACCGCCAATTGCGTCTCGAGCGTGTCATCCTCGTCGCCGTGTGGACTTCCGGGACGCTCACCGGAGCGGAAAATTCACTGCGAGAATTGGCAGCACTGGCTGAAACAGCAGGCTCACAAGTCCTCGATGGGGTTCTCCAGCGCCGCAATCACCCTGACCCGGCTACCTATCTGGGGTCGGGCAAAGCTCGCGAACTGGCCGATCTCGTTGCGCAATTAGGGGCCGATACGGTCATTGTTGATGATGAACTCTCCCCTTCACAGCGGCGTGGTTTAGAAGATGTTGTCCAGGTGAAAGTCGTGGATCGCACGGCGGTAATTCTCGATATTTTCGCGCAGCACGCCCAGTCCAAAGAAGGTAAGGCCCAGGTTGAACTCGCGCAGCTGGAATATCTCCTGCCGCGGTTGCGTGGCTGGGGTGAATCCATGTCTCGTCAAGCCGGTGGGCGTGCTGCCGGGGGCGCAGGGATCGGTTCTCGCGGTCCGGGTGAAACCCAAATTGAGCTTGATCGCCGCCGGATTCGCACCCGAATGGCGAAACTTCGCCGTGAAATCGCCAATATGGTGCCAGCACGTGAAACGAAACGGTCCCAACGGCGAGCCGGACACACCCCGTCGGTGGCGATCGCCGGGTATACCAACGCGGGAAAATCCTCACTGCTCAACCGCCTGACCGACGCGGGTGTGCTCGTGGAAAATCAACTCTTCGCAACCCTAGACCCCACGGTGCGTCGCGCTCAAACGCCTGATGGACGTGACTATACGCTTACCGATACGGTCGGTTTTGTTCGTAATCTGCCCCACCAACTCGTCGAAGCATTTCGCTCCACACTCGAAGAAGTGGCCGAAGCAGACGTGATCGTGCACGTTTTTGACGCTGCCCATCCCGATCCACTCGCACAGGTCGAAGCGGTAAACGACGTAATCGCCGATATTGAGGGCGCCGATTCGATCCCACAACTCCTGGTTGCAAACAAAGTCGACCTGGCCGATTCCCTCACCTTGGTGACCTTACGAACACAATTACCCGGCGTGGTGCTTGTCTCAGCGAAAACCGGGGTAGGTATGGATGAGCTCCGCGCAAAGATTGCCGATGCACTGCCACAACCCAACGTTCCTATCGATGTGGTGGTGCCCTATACCCGCGGTGATCTTGTCGCCCAGATGCACGAATACGGCGACATTAACACGCTCGAACACCACGCTGATGGAACCCACATCAGTGGACATGCCTATGCTGATCTCGCCCACGAACTCACCGAGGTTGACGTTGCCAAGTGACCTGGCGACAACGGCTGAAAAGGCACTAGCCCTGGCCATCCAATCCCTCGGTGGAGCCCACCGCGCAGGTCAGGCGACAATGCTCAGCGACGTGGTCACCCAACTGCAAACTCCCGGGGTGAGCTTTATCCAGGCGGGAACGGGTACCGGCAAAACCCTCGCCTATCTCATCCCCGCACTCGCCTACGCCCACCAAGGTGATGGGTGCACTATCATTTCCACCGCAACCTTGGCATTACAGCGCCAAATTATGCGCAATGATGCGCCATTGGCACGTGCGGCACTTGCCAACGCCGTCGATCTTCCGGCCGCAGAACTGCCGGAGGTCGCGCTACTGAAAGGCTGGCACCACTATCTGTGTTGGCAAAAACTAACCGGTGGCTATGCCCAAGATGAGCTTGACCTGGAGGCCTCCGACGCCGATGCGCCCACGAGCTCGCTGGGAGAGGAGATTGTGCGACTGCGAGCCTGGGCCGATACCACCACGAGTGGCGATCGTGATGATCTTAACCCGGGGGTTTCTGATCGTGCCTGGCGTCAGGTTTCCCTCACGCGCCACGAATGTCTCGGCAAGCGCTGCCCAATGGTGGATGAGTGCTTTGCGATGGCGGCACGCGAAAATGCCGCACGGGCGGGCGTTGTGGTGACCAACCACACACTCATCGGTTTGCACGCCCACGCGCAAACACCAATCCTGCCTGACTTTTCCGCCCTCATTGTTGACGAGGCGCATGAAGTACCCGAACGGGTGAGCGCGGCGGCAACGGTGCAGGTCAGTGCAGCGCAACTGACCAGATGGCAACGAATCCTCACGCGCGCTGGTGAAGACGAGTGTAACGAGCATCTTGACGCACTCGGCGACGTCATTGGACAGCTACCTGCCGGACGGCTGAAGGAACTGCCAGGAGCGCTTGCCGATGTCGCCACCGTCTTACAAGGCGATGCCACCACGACACTGACAGCATTACGCAAAGAAGCCGACAGTAATCAGGGCCCGACCCAGCAAGCCATTGCGGCCGCAACTGACATCCGTGAGGTTTGTCAACGGCTCCTCGGGGAGAATATTGCCGCTGGTCATGACGTCATGTGGGTTGAACGTCACGACGATCGTGCCAGCTTGCACGTTGCGCCGCTGCGGGTTGCCGGGGTGATTGCCTCGCAGCTGTGTGTCGATCGTGCGGTGGTCTTCACTTCGGCGACCTTGCAGGTCGGTGGGAGCATCCACCCCTTCGCGACCAGCGTTGGGGCGCGTGAATATCGCAGTATCGATGTCGGCTCGCCATTTCACTATCGTGAACAGGGCATCCTTTATATCCCGACGCACGTCCCGCCACCGGACCGTGATGGCGTTTCAGAAGAAGCAATCGATGTGTTAGCAGAGCTGGTTGCCGCCAGCGGCGGGGGAGCTTTGGGACTGTTCTCCTCCCATCGCAGTGCGGAGCGCGCCGCAGCGAAACTGCGGCTCATAATTGATCGGGACATTCTTGTTCAGGGCGAAGGACAGCTGAGTGAACTCGTTGATCGCTTCCGAGCAGAAGAAGACACCTGCCTGTTTGGCACACTGTCACTGTGGCAGGGAGTAGATGCTCCTGGACGGACGTGTCGACTGGTAGTTATCGACCGGATCCCCTTTCCGCGTCCTGATGAACCACTCATTCAAGCTCGCAGTGAAGCGGTTGCGCGCGCCGGTGGAAATGCATTCATGCAGGTGTCGGCCACCGCCGCTGGCCTGCTCCTTGCCCAGGGGGCCGGTCGTCTTATCCGCCGCAGTGACGACCGCGGAATGGTAGCAATCCTCGATCCGCGGCTCGCAACCGCGCGCTACGGTGCTTTTTTGCGCCAGGGCCTTCCTGATTTTTGGCCAACCAAAGACCTCAACGTCGCTCTCGGCGCGCTGTCTCGGCTGTAATAGCCACGCTCCAAACGTTTTTGTCGGGGGTGATCGGTTAACTGGCATTAGCACAGTTAGCCACCACCCCACCTGGGGTGCGAGTTGGAGGAATCATGAGCGTCCAAACGATCGCAACCCTTCGCGGCGTTGATCAGCGCGCGAGTGTCAATATCGCTCCCAGCCGGCGCCGCGCCAAACAGCACGGTCCCGCCCGCCCGACCAGTTACGCTGGGGCTGCTGCCTGTAAAGGACCGACTCGTCCGCCAGCGCTCACTGCTCCGGCACCCGTGCAGCCGCGCAGTGAACACTTCGCTGCGGAGCGCACACGACCCACGCAGCGGGTTACGTGGCAAACTCCCGCGCACCTTCGGGCCATCCGCCGTATGAGCGCGATCGCGGTGGGCGTGATCATCATCGCAATTGCCTTTGTGGTGCTTGCCACCCACCTTGCTACAGCGGTCGGTCAGGTTGATGCGGGCGCTGCCATCATCGTCAATAGTGGCGATACGCTCTGGACGATTGCCAGCTCACATGCCGGTGAGGGGGATGTGCGTGAGGTTGTTGCGCAAATTATTTCGCTCAATGACCTAACTTCAACGAACCTTAAGGCAGGGCAGACGCTGCTCCTTCCCGCCCCGTAATGCGATCAGGTGGGCGTGATGGTGCGAGATGGTCGCCAAGTTGGGAGGGCTTTGGCACAATATGCATCGGTGGGGTACTCCCACCGATGGAAGAAGGAATGCCACATGCTCTGTCCATTTTGCCGCAGCGATGATTCAAAAGTCGTCGATTCACGTACTGCTGATGACGGCTCCAGTATTCGTCGCCGCCGCGAATGCCGCAGCTGTGGCCGGCGTTTCACCACGACCGAAACCACCAGTTTGTCAGTCACCAAGCGCTCCGGGGTGATGGAACCTTTCAGTCGTGAAAAAGTGATGGCGGGAGTGCTGAAAGCCTGTCAAGGCCGACCGGTGAGCACCGATGACATTGCCATGCTGGCGCAGCAGGTCGAAGATGCTGTGCGAGCTAAAGGGCAATCGGTCGTGCCAGCGCAAGAAGTCGGTCGTGCAATTTTGCATCCCCTTCGTCATCTCGATGAGGTGGCCTACCTGCGCTTTGCGTCAGTGTATTTGGACTTCCAGTCGCTTGAAGACTTCGAAGATGCGATCGCTTCACTGCGAGCCGACCGCACCCATCCAAAATTACCGACGTTGGACGATACTGACGTAGAAATCGCTTCGCGGCGACGGTGATTGACATCCGCTACGGTCAGGGAAAACGCGGAATATATCTGAGGAAAACCGGGAGGTCGGCACAATTACCGGGCACCGTGATGGCATCGCGATAGCGGTCGGTAGGTGTGCACGTAGTAACCGCATACCGTGTGAGCGTACTTG
>JAUNVN010000081.1:6956-7173 GCA_030537655.1 Bowdeniella nasicola
GAAACAGATCTGCAAGAGTTGTGCCGTCGATCGCGTGCGGGGCGAGCGGCGGTGACAAGATACTCGTCACCGCGTTCGGTGGGCACACCGAACGCGGTGGATATCGAAAAGTCTAGGCTTTAGAGGTCTTCAGCCTTTTTCGTCTCACCCTCATACTGGGCGGCGTTTTCCGCTGACGCATCGGCGGCATCCTGCGGCACGTCCTGTTCTTTTCCGG
>JAUNVN010000082.1 GCA_030537655.1 Bowdeniella nasicola
GGCGGACAGTCCATAGGCCAATCCGTAGGAGACCGCCTTGACTCGCGAGCGTTCTTCACCGGTAACCTGATCAGTGGGTTTAGCAAAGACCTCCCCGGCCACGAAGCGGTGCAAATCCTCCCCCTCGCGGAAGGCGGTAATGAGAGCTTCATCGCCCGAGAGGTGGGCCATAATCCGCATCTCAATCTGCGAATAATCGACCGTGAGCAATGCCTGATACCCCTGTCCGGGGACAAATGCTTGGCGAATCCGGCGCCCCTCAGCGGTGCGCATAGGAATATTTTGCAGATTCGGATCGGTCGAGCTCAGCCGCCCGGTGGCCGCAATAGCCTGCTGGAAGCGGGTGTGAATCCGTCCGTCTTCGGCGGTAAAACGCTGCAGCCCGGCTACTGTCTGCCCTAGTTTGGTGACATCGCGATAAGCCAACAGCGCCTCGATAAACCCGGAGGTATCGCGCAGGCGCAAACTCGCCAAGGAATCAGCATCGGTGGAATACCCGGTCTTTGTCTTGCGGGTGGGCGGCAGCCCCAGGTCCTCAAAGAGCACCTTCTGCAATTGCTTGGGCGAATTGAGATTGACCACCTCATTGCCAATCGCCTGGTAGGCCTCTTTCTTGGCATGTTCGGCGGCCGCCGAGAAATCACTGGCCAGCTCACTGAGAATTTTTTGGTCGACGCCGATCCCCGCCCGCTCCATGGCGATTAACAGTGCGGTCACCGGTTGCTCTACCTCGCGCAGCAGTTGATCGCCGGCAAAAGCGTGTAATTCGGGAATAAAGCGCTGAGCCAACCGCCAGGTGACATGGGCCCGAATCGCCCCATCGGGAGTCTGATCACCCAGGTCGAGTGAGAGCTCTCCTTGGTCGGAGGCGGCCGAGACATCCACCTTGAGGTGCCGCTGGGCCAGGGCACTTAGTTCCAGGCGTCGGGCATCAGGAAACCGCAGATAAGCGGTCAGCAGCACATCGGTTTCCACCCCGGCTAGCTCGGCGTCTACCGAGGCCAGCATGTGGGCGGCCGACTTGGCATTAAAAATAGTCTTCGCTGCCTTCTCATCGGCTAACCACTGGCGTAAGACCGCATCTTCGGCGGGGCTGATCTCACTGACGTCGCGATGCAGGTACTCCCCTTCGCGGGTGACGATGGTGATGGTATCGAGGCGTCCACCGGCCGGATTATCATCGCCGCTCACATCGAGTGCTACCGCCGATTCCAACCAGGCGCGCAAGGCTTTCTCATCGTCTACTGCAGCCGACTTATAGGTGGGTTCCACATCCTGATAGCGGCTCGCCTGCGCACCACCTGGGGCCGCACCGGCATCCCCTAAAGCTTCATCCAAGGGGCGACCGGTGGCATCTCGCAGTAGTCCGCGCGCCGAGAGGTGTTTGAGGATCCGGGTTTTTAAGGTATTGAATTCCAGGGCATCAAGCACCGGCTCCAGGGTTTGCCGGTCAACGCTGGCCAATTCTAGGGAGTTCAGCGACACTCCCAGGCGCAGGTCATCGACCAGGCGATTGAGCTTACGGTTGCGCCGGGCCACCTCGCGGTGTTCCACCAGGCTTTGCCCACGTTTACCGCCAATATCTTCGGCGTGCTTCAGCAGTTCTTCCAGCGACCCATACCGAGTGAGATAGCGCGCGGCGGTCACCTTGCCCCACATCGGAACTCCGGGCAAATTATCGGCGTCCTCCCCCACCAACGCGGCCAGGGCGGGATATAACGAGGGCGGCACCAGGTATTTTTCTTCCACCCGCTGGGGGGTCATGACATCGAGTTTGCTCACCCCGGTGGTCGGATAGAGCACGGTGACCTTGTCATTGACCAATTGCATGGCATCGCGGTCCCCGGAAACCACCAGCACGTCGAATCCCTGGTCGACTGCCTGAGCAGAAAGCGAGGCGAGAATATCATCGGCCTCATAATCCTCTTTGGTCAGGCAGGTAATCGATAGCGCGGCCATGAGATCTTGGATGGCCTCCACCTGACCAATGAATTCGGGCGGAGTCTCAGCCCGGCCCGCTTTATACTCGGGATATTCCCGGGTCCGGAAGGTCCCGCCGGGCAGGTCAAAAGCGATCGCGAGGTGAGTTGGCTGCTGGTCGCTCAGCAGCTTGAGGAGCATCGTGGTAAAACCGTAGACCGCATTGGTATGTAAACCAGCTTCGGTTTGAAAACTGTCGGCGGGTAGCGCAAAAAATGCGCGAAAGGCCATCGAATGGCCATCAATGACAAGCAGGCGGGACTTTGTTTTACTCACCCTGCCAGCCTAGCGCCTCGTAGTTATTTCGGCACCCGCCGCCGCCAGATTACTCTCCTATAACGGGCGCTAGATCTGCTTACTTACGCCCTTTGCGGCCACCAATTTGGGAAATCACCGCTTCTGCTACCTCACGCATCGTGAGGCGCCGATCCATCGAGGTTTTTTGAATCCACCGGAAAGCTTCCGGTTCGCTCAGCCCCATCTTGGTCTGTAACAATCCTTTAGCCCGGTCCACCAATTTACGGGTCTCGAACTGATCAGCGAGAGTTTCCAGTTCTTTTTCCAGGGTTTGCCGCTCCTGGGTACGCGAAATCGCGATCTCCACCGCCGGCAGTAGCTCATATGGCTCAAAAGGCTTAATCACATAGGCCATCGCCCCAGCTTCGCGGGCCTGATCAACCAGCTCTTTTTGGGAGTAAGCCGTGAGCATCACTACCCCGCAAATTCGCTCGGAAATCAGGTGATCGGCTGCGGTAATTCCATCCATGACCGGCATCTTCACGTCCATCACCACCACATCCGGACGCAGCTCCGTGGCGAGCGCGATTGCCTCTTCGCCGTTGGAGGCTTCCCCGATCACGTCAATGCCGCCATCGCGAAGGGTCTCGACAATATCGAGGCGAATCAACGGCTCATCTTCCGCGACAATCACTCGGCGGGTGGGCTGATGCCGATCGCTCTTTTTTTCCTTACGTGCACCCTCGACATCGATTACCGGTGCCGTCTGGTCATTCTGCTCTGCTGGGAGGGGCTGGTCCGCGTCTTTGCCGGAAGAGCGCCCATCAATCTTCTTATTTGTGCTCACGTCTCAATCCTATGCGGAAATCGCCGCAATAGGTAACCGGAGTTGTCCGCCCAGGGGTAAATTCTTACCCGAAACCACCCCAGCGCCACTCCTCACTCGTCCCAGGCGTCCAGAACACCGTTCTCGCTAGTGCGAGTCGAGGTATTTTTATTCCTTTACCCGCACCGATTGCAGTGCCCCACGGTGGTCGATCACCATCTCATATTCGCACTGTTCTTCCCACTGGCCCGACGTGTCACCGTCCACCACATAGGTGAAATTGTAGATTGCGTTAATCACCGTGGTGCCACTGTCTCCGGCGTGGGTTTTTACCTTCTGTGGCACCACCTCCACCTCGGTAACTGGCACCGAATGGGATTGATCGGTGCGCGCGTGCAGTGCTTTCGTGGTATTCCGGCTAAGAGCGGCTCCCAGAGCGGTTTTCGCTTCCTCGCTCATGGGCACCGAGATCTCGATGGGAACTGGATGTTCTAGACCCTCTAGCCAAGCGGCCCGCTCATTGCGCTGGGTCAGCTCTCCGAGCTGGCTCACTACGGTCGTCACTTCGGGCGAATCGGTGCTCAGAGCTGGTTTTTCCTGGGAGCGGCTCACCAGCAGCACCCCCACGACCGTGACCACCACAATGGCGCTGACAATTACTCCAATGAACCATGAGCGAGAATGGTTGGGGTGCATTATCGGGAAACCCTTTGCGGCTGGAGGAAATCTATGGTTTAACCATAGCCGTTTATCCCACCTACCAGGTTCTAGCGAGGGAATTGGTCTGCCATATGGTGGGACATCCTGCGCACGGGGAGGCAATCCACCGCGCAGATAGCAGGGGATGAAAACTGTGCTCCCGGTGGGACTCGAACCCACACACCTTGCGATACCGCATTTTGAGTGCGGCGCGTCTACCAATTCCGCCACAGGAGCGAAGCTAGCTAAGTGTAAAACACCAGCGAGCCAAATGGAAATCTCATTTATGAGATTTTCTCATTAGTGCAGAACTTCACCCATCTTGTGCACGCGGATGGAGTTCGTCGATCCGGACTGCCCAGGGGGCATCCCGGAGACGATCACTACCCTATCGCCGTCGTAGGCCATCTCATTCTCGCGCAGCACCTGGTCGACCTGAGCCACCATTTCATCAGTATGCGAGCAGCTGGGCACCTTGAAGGTTTCCACTCCCCAGGACAGCGAGAGTTGTGAGCGCACGGCATCTTCGGGGGTAAAGGCCAACAGGGGGATCCGCGGGCGCAGCCGGGACATCCGCCGGGCCGTCTCCCCGGAGGTAGTAAAGGTGATCAGGTATCTCACCCCGAGTAACTCCCCGATTTCCGAGGCCGCCTTGGAAATCACTCCATTGCGGGTATGGGGCACAGTGCCCAGCTTGGCAATCCGTTCTCCACCTTCTTGTTCGGTGGTTTCAATAATCGCCGACATGGTGCGCACACATTCAATCGGGTACGAGCCCACCGAGGTCTCCCCCGAGAGCATGACCGCATCGGCTCCATCAAGGATGGCATTAGCACAGTCGGAAACTTCGGCGCGGGTGGGACGCGGGTTGGTCATCATCGACTCGAGCACCTGGGTGGCGACAATCACCGGTTTGGCTTTACGCCGGGCAATTTCGATGGCGCGTTTTTGCACAATAGGCACATCTTCGAGTGGCAACTCCACCCCGAGGTCACCGCGGGCCACCATAAATCCATCGAAGGCGACAATAATATCTTCCAGGTCTGCCACCGCCTGGGGCTTTTCAATCTTGGCAATCACCGGGATGCGCCGGCCCACCTCATCCATGATTTTGTGGATATCGAGGGCATCGGAGGCATCGCGGACAAATGACAGGGCGACCACGTCAATCCCCAGCTTGAGCCCCCAGCGGAGATCTTCCTTATCTTTTTCCGAGAGGGCTGGAACCGAAACTTTCACCCCGGGCAGGTTAATGCCCTTGTGATTGGAGACCGGGCCAGGTACTTCCACCCGGGTGATGACCCGCGGGCCATCAACTTCGACTACCCGCACCGCAACCTTGCCGTCATCAATCAACAGCCGGTCGCCGGGTCGGCAATCTCCGGGCAGTCCGGCAAAAGTACATCCGCAGATCTTTTCCGAGCCAAGCACATCTTCGGTAGTGATGGTAAAGAGCTGGCCCTGCTCAAGTACCGCCGAGCCTTCGGCGAATTTTCCGAGCCTGATCTTCGGGCCTTGCAAGTCCAGCAGTACCGCCACGGATCGTCCGGAGGTATTCGCCGCATCGCGCACAAACTGATAGGTCTGCTCGTGATCAGCATGGGTTCCGTGGGAGGCATTAATCCGGGCCACATCCATCCCGGCATCAACGAGTTCTTGGACTTTTTCTCGGGTAGCGACAGCCGGCCCGAGGGTGCACACGATCTTGGCTCTACGCATACCCCCTACCCTAGCCCGTAGCAGGGCAATTAGGTAATGCCTTCACCCTGGGCGCACCATCGTCCCCGCCTATTGGGCGCCGTGCACACCCGTCCAATCACGGCGAGCGAAGCAGGTGTCCGCTCAGGCGGGCAAAGACGTTAGTCGGCGTCCACCAACAAACCCGGATCAGCCAACTCATCGGCTGGGGCCGAGGTACGTTGATTCAGTCGCGCCGACAGCCCGTGAGCTGCCATCCCTAGCAGGGTATTGACGGTAATGAACATCAGCGCCGCTACCACCAACGCGGGCAGCAGGTTGACGTAGGTTGTTCCCACTAACTTGGCCTGGCGGAGCAATTCCGGATAAACCACGATGTAGCCCAGGGCGGTATCTTTCAAAATAACCACCAGCTGGGAAACCATGGCCGGCATCATCGCCACCAGTGCCTGGGGCAATTCGACGTGTTGCAAGGTCTGTCCGTGGGTGAGTCCAATCGCCATCCCGGCTTCGCGTTGACCGCGTGGCAGGTTATATACCCCCGAGCGCACCAGTTCGGCAATCACCGACCCGTTATACAGGGTCAGTCCCAGGATTACCCCGTAAAACGGCGCATTCGCCGAATCTAACCAGTCGGCTTTTAAGGAGAGCTGAGAGAGCGAGAAGTAGAAGAAGATCATAATCACCAGCACCGGCACCGCCCGGAAGAACTCCACCACGATCCCGGAGAACCAGCGGATCGGAGCAATCGGAGAGAGCCGACCAATGCCGAGTACGATCCCGAAAATATTGGAGGTAACAATAGCGATGACGGCTGCTTTAATGGTTCCCCACAAACCGGGCAGCAGATATTCCTTCCACACATCAACTGTGAAAATCGGCTTCCACTTATTGGCCGAGAGCTGGTCTTTCTCCACCAGCACCCACACCAGGGCGACGGCAATGAGAAGGATGAAAACCAGCCCGGTGGTATTGATGATGGCCAGCTTGCGCTTACCGCGCGGGCCGGGGACGTCAAACAGTTTTTCTAGCTGATTCATCGTGCCACCTTCAGTCGCTTCGACAGATAGGTGAAGATCACACCCATGGGGAAAACAATGATGACAAAGCCCAGGGCGATCACCATAAAGATGGCCAGCCCCTGATCTGGGGAGAACTCAATCATTTGTTGCATGACCGTCGAGGCTTGCAGCACCGAGGCAGCAGCTGCCACCGTGGAGTTCTTGGTCAGTGCGATCAGCGTGTTGCCAAGTGGGGCAATTGCCCCGCGAAATGCCTGGGGTAATACCACCAGGGAAACGGTTTGCCGGAAATCTAAGCCGATGGAGCGGGCGGCTTCGGCTTGGCCGACCGGGACAGTATTAAAACCCGAGCGCAGGGATTCGCAGACAAAGGCCGCGGTGTAGACCGAGAGTCCGATCACCGCCATCCAAAAGTTATTGGTCTTAAGATCTTTGGAGACATTGACTCCTAGCTGTCCCCACAGCACCAGCCAGCAGCCAAGAATAATGAGGGTGAGCGGGGTATTACGCACAATATTGCCATATGCGGTCCCGGCCGCTCGCAGCGGAGCGGAAGGAGCGATGCGCAAAATAGCGACAAAAGTTCCAAGAATCAGCGCCCCAATGGCGGAGAAGAAGGTCAGTTCAATATTGACCCAGAAGGCTCCCCACACATTGTAGGTAGCTAGGAGTTCTCCCATAAATCTTGTCCTTAATGCTGGT
>JAUNVN010000083.1:0-3971 GCA_030537655.1 Bowdeniella nasicola
ATTGATCGTCTCAATTTTGTCCGCAACAGCCAGCACGGTACGAACGAGTCGTTCTGCTGAATAAAAACTGGCCGTCACCTGTAGTTTGCCATCTTTCGTCAGTTTTTGATGGGCTCCAAGCCGTTCCGCAAGCCATCGCAGTTGTGGATCCGTTGTCATCACGACTTTTTCGCCGTCATTTGGGGCAGCTATCGTGCGTTTCGCGGCGAGTTGCTCATCAGCGGCACCGGCCTGCCAACGCGCACCACTTGGAGTAATCGCGGCGATGCGGTGCAGGGCGAATACCCGCACTGCCTCACTGTCGTGACAATAGCCCACCAGGTAGCTACGGGAGCGGCTGTAGAGCAACCGTAGGGGGTCAATTGTGCGGATGGTGTGCACATCGTCGGCAGAGACGTATTCGATGCCAAGAACCTCCCGGTTGCGAATCGCGCGGCGTAGCTGCGCGGTACGCTGCGAGCCGGCTACCTCCAGGGGGGCGTAGGCGGGCACGAGCTTACGCAACGTGGTGATCAGCGTGTCAATCTCTGCGCGCAACAGTGGATCGTCAAGTTCTTCACCCAGCCCAGCAAGCGCCATAATCAGCGTGATAGTTTCTCGCGGAGTCAGGCGAAGTGGTCGCTCCAAGCCAAGACCTTCTCGCAAACTGACATGGGTTTCTTGTGCAGAGAAAGTAAAATCGATCAGGTCATCGGGAAGCTGACCGGGAAGTCCGGAAACCCACAGCGTCTCCAGGTCTTTACGCACTTGGGCTAGCGAGATCGCAAAGTGGTCAGCAAGCTCAACCAGACTTACTTCACCGTGGCGCGCAAGATATGCCACCATTGCGAGCAGACGCGGAAAGCGTTCACGTACGGATTCAGCCGGCATAACCTGCTGCTTTCTGCCATAACTGGCATACGGCATCAACGAGTTCAGGTGGATCAAGCGGGATGACATCACCGCCTGAGGAGGCCACCTGTTCGGCGAGGCGGGCAAGGTTACGCGTTTCAAACCCGATAATGTCACGGCCCTTGAGCGTGCCTAGATGAGTGGCGCCATCGCGCAGTTGCCACGCGGCGTCGGGTTCAATAGCAAGTTCAACAGCGCATGGGGAGCCTTCCCCGTGGATTTGTGGTGCGGGATATTCGGCAACATCGACAGGAATGGCATATTCGCCGCTGGTATCGCTCATTCGTACTTCGCCAATGATGCGTGACAAGCGGAACCAGCGCGGAGCGTTACGGTCAGTGTCGAAGCCAAGGAGGTACCACGATTCTACTTCCCAACGCAGCAACCAGGGTTGAACGTGCCTGGTGGCACGTTTGCCGTAGGCGGGCAGGTAGGAAAATTCCACGCTGCGCATATCACTGATCGCGGTGGTAAGGGCATCGAAACTGTACTCGGGTACCCCGATATCCAGTGAGGTTGACAGTTCTGCTTCCGTTTCTAAAACGCCGCGCGGTGATAGGGCAAGGAGTTTATTGAGCGCCCCGCTGGTTTCTGTTTTGGTTGGCGGCGCCAGTTGCGCCAGGGTCAGAGCCAGCAGTGCAGCCTGTAAGCCGGTGGGTGAAAATTCGTGGTTTTCCCAACTACTGGCGTCAATGTAGTAACGCACTTGGCGTGCATCATCACTTTCACTGCGTGTAGAAAGCGGGATTCCCTGTTCGCGAAGGAGGGTTTTATCACGCTCAAATTGCCGCTCTGCGCGCACACTGGTGGCATCTGCGGGATAGCCAGCAACCCCAGCAAGGATTTCGTCTTTTGTCATTGCTCTATCAAGCAGCGCGGTTGTCAGGTTGATCAATCGCTCAGTAGTCGAGATTTTTGCCACCACACTCCCACGGTAGCAAGTACCCTGGGTGCGTGATGACTTGGCGTGAAGGAACGATCTCGCAACGCTTGCCCTCCTGGCGTGATTGTGATCGCTATCGGGTGGCAACCTCCAGCGGTACGGTCACCGCCTTGGCATATCGGCACCTGGTTGGCAAGCTCACCTCAGGCACGCGGGTATGGCTTAATACGGCAGCATTGGATCGTGATTTGGGTACCGGTGGGGTGGCATTCATTATCGCCCCGCAATCGATCCCTCCAGACGTCACGCCGCGCGGCCATATTGTCAAAGCCCGCTACACTCCCCAACAGGTGATGGTGGCGACGGCTGAAGATGAAGAGAGCCCCTATCACGAGCTGTTCATCAATCCACCGCCGCTGACCGACCTGGCGGTGGTGGTCGCTGATTTACATTCGACACTACCGGCTGTTGTCGCTGGGATCCGCCATGCGAATCCTGAGGCAACCATCGCCTACATTATGACGGATGGGGCCGCGCTTCCGGCTGCGTTTTCCCACACGGTCAGCCAGTTGCGCGAACGCGAACTGCTGGCAGCTACGATCACCTGCGGACAGGCTTTCGGTGGTGATTACGAATGTACGAGTGTGGTGAATGCGCTGATCTGTGCCCGCCGGATCGTCGGTGCAGATATTGCAGTGGTAGGTCAGGGACCCGGCAATGTCGGTACGGGCACCACCTTTGGTTTTTCTGGGTTGGACTGTATTTGGCATATGCAACAAGCAGCAATGATTGGGGCGCAGGTCACGTTCGTGGTGCGGGCCTCCAGCGCTGATCGCCGTGCACGCCATCGCGGACTTTCCCACCACACAATGCGGGTATTGGAACACTTACCGCTGTCGATTCCCATCGCGCTGGCCACCGACGCGGTGACATCTGCCTCCAGTGTTGCCCGCCAGCTCGATGAGACCGAAGGCCGCCACCGTGTGGTTTCACTACCGGTAGATTTCGCGCCCGTCTTAGAGCGCTTCCCCATCACGCTCAAAACTATGGGACGTAGCTACCATGATGATCCCCTCGGTTTCCATATCGCTGCAGCCGCAGGCTATTTCGCGGCTGGTTAACACAGTGATACCGGTGGATCCACATCTCCGATTTCATGCAGCTGTACCAATGTGGCAAGCCGCTGGGCCTCGCGCAGACCGCGCGGGCCGTCACTGGCCTGTATTGCCATGACTGCAACCGTGGTGCCATCGGAGATATCCAGCCGTGCCCACGGTCGGCCCGCACCAAAGCGCACCGAGATGATCTGCGCCCATTCCACGTGGTGACGCACCACCAGGTTACGGATGGAAAGCCCTCGCTCATCCGGGATCGCTACCACCCGTGCCTGGGTGGATAGGAACCACACGCCAATCGCAACGATAACGCCCATCCCCCACCGGTCCCAACCACCATAGTCAGGATGGCCGCGCACGGTCGCGAGCAAGATGAGGTAGCCGACAATGAGAAAAATCGCCGACGCCACCGCCACAACCGGACCACGTTTGGGCCGGAAGGGACGGTAGAGCTGGCCAGATATCACAACCGGCAGGCCTCAATCGAGGTCACGAGGATGGCACGGGCGCCAATGTCATAGAGCGCATCCATAACGCGGTTCGTTTCTGCCCGCCGCACCATGGCGCGAACAGCAACCCATTTGCCGTCATGGAGTGAGGAGACGGTTGGAGACTCCAGCCCGGGGGTGATTGCTACAGCTTTGGAGACCAGGTCGGTGCGGACGTCGTAGTCGATAAGTACGTATTCCCGGGCAACCAGCACCCCATTGATCCGCCGATCGAGAATTTCAAAAGCATCGGGAGCAGCGCGGTTATCAGGGGTGATTAGCACCGCTTCGCTCCGCAGGATCGGCTCTCCGAAAACCGCAAGGCCCGCTGCACGCAGGGTCGTTCCGGTTTCCACCACATCGGCCACCATGTCAGCAACCCCAAGGTCAACCGCCGTTTCGACCGCGCCATCGAGGTGCACCACCTCAGCGGTGATGTCTCGTTCACGCAGATAGTTCGCGACCAGCACGTCATAGCTGGTAGCGACGCGGCGTCCAGCAATGTCGCCAACGGTGAAGTCTTCACCGGCCGGTGCGGCGAATCGGAAGGTGGAGCGGGAAAATCCAAGGGCACGATGTTCATTGGCTTTGACT
>JAUNVN010000083.1:3981-7132 GCA_030537655.1 Bowdeniella nasicola
CCGCATCCAGAAGTAAGTCTCTGCCGGTAATTCCCGCATCGACGGTGCCCGCGCCGACATAGACAGCAATGTCGCGCGGACGCAGATAGAAAAATTCAACCTGGTTATCGCGGTCGATACAGCGTAGTTCCTTACTGTCACGCCGTTGACGATAACCAGCTTCACGCAACAGTGCTATTGCGGGTTCAGATAGGGATCCTTTATTGGGTAGGGCAACACGGAGCATTAGAGGTACCGGTACATATCTTTCAGTTCGAGTCCTGTTACGAGCATCATGGTTTGCAGGTGATAGAGGAGCTGTGAAATCTCTTCCGCCGTTGCTTCCCGGCCTTCATATTCGGCGGCCATCCACACTTCGGCGGCTTCTTCAACAATCTTCTTCCCAATCGCATGCACCCCGGCTTGTACCTGTTTGACGGTACCCGAGTCGGGATCTTGCGCTGCGACTTTGGCCTGCAATTCAGCAAAGCATTCCTCAAAGGTTTTCACACTGGTGATCCTATCGACTCGCGGACAACTCACTCAGGTCGTTCACTGCCTGGACGGGATCTACCTCACCGTCAAGCAGTTCAGCGCCGGCCATAAACTCGACCATTGCTGGCCATTGGCTCGCATCGATCGCTAGGGCTTCATCGCCATAGAGCTTCGCGGTGGCTGTTAGTACCGCTTCGGCCTGGGCAATCTTGTTCGCCCCGGAGACTTTCGGCAGGTAGTCAAAACAGTCATCAACGGCCGCCTTGGGATCGCGTTGAATATCGCGCACTGCGCGGGCGAGTGCGGTGCGTAGTCCGGCAAGCGCCTCGCCGCGTTCGGCGATCGTCTCGTCCATCGCCCCGATCGCAATTGATTGCAGGGCGTTGGTTTCCAAGGCAAAGGTCCGCACCGGCAGGTCTGAAGCACGGAAATTAACGACGTCATTGTTTGTAAAGCCCATGACCGCATCGACTTTATTGGTCACCAGTGCCGCCTGGGTGGTGAAGCCAATATGTTCTATGTTCACATCGGCTTCGGTGAGGTGGGCCTGTTGCAAGATGGCGAGTAGTGCAAACCAGTTTTCACCAAAGGGACCGGGCACACCGATCGTTTTTCCACGCAGATCATCAAGGGTGCGGATATCGGAGTCCTCCGGCACGATCAGCACGACCGGGTAGGTTTGGTAGAGCTGGCCGAAAGCTGCAACGTCAATACCTTGGCTGCGCGCCTGCACCATTTCATCAGCGCCGGCATTGACCACGTCTTCATCGCCGCTGGCGAGCGCCCCAAACAGGCTTTCCCCCTGACCGTGGTGACGCAGTGTCACATTTAGGCCTTCATCGGTAAAGTAGCCGTATTTATCCGCCAGGTAGAACGGCGCGAATTGAATGTCGGGAATATAGGTGAGCCCAACGGTGAGATCTTCGAGAGCTTTCGCCTGCGGGGCAGGACTGGTCGTCGATGCAGCGATCGTGGATTCATCGGCGCTCGGTTCACTGCCGCCACTGCAGGCGGTCAGCAAGGTGAGCATGCACATGGCGGCGATCACTCGCAGATAGTTACGCATAAGATTCTCGCAATCGGTACTCAAGGAAGGAAATCAGGAGGTAGAGCAGTGCCGCTAAAGTGCACAGCACAATCAGGACGGCGAAGACACCTTCGGTGTCCGCCGAGTCACGATACACGGTCAGTAACATCCCCAACCCCTTGCCTCCCATCACGAATTCACCGACCACTGCGCCGGTGATCGACAGGGTGAGGCCCCCACGCAATCCGGTAAGGATCGCCGGAGCGGCAAGGGGTGCTTGGATATAACGTACGAGGCTAAATCCGGCCGCTCCATCGAGCCTGGCCGCATCGATGAGGTCCGGGTCCAAATCGCGCACTCCCAGGTGGGTGGTGAGCACGATTGGGAAAAATACCATGAGGGCACACAGCACGACGGTCGGCATCATGCCATAGCCCACCCACATCACCAGCAGTGGTGCCAGGGCGATCGCAGGGATGGCCTGCGATACCGCAATCCATGGGGAAAGGGTGTGGCGTAGCACGCGTGAAATCGCAATTGCCCAGCCCAGGGGAATGCCGCCAAGAGCTCCAAGTCCCGCACCGGCTAGCGCACTGGTGGCAGTCGCGCGCAGGTAGGGCCACAGCGAATGATCAGCGAGTTCGGATATCAGGCGACGGGCCACCGCAGCGGGCGGTGGGAGCACGATTGGGTTCACAACACCGGCGAGTAGCTGCCAGCCGATAAGGATGGTGACAGCAAATACCAGCGGGGCCCCCAGGTGAATTGGGTGAGCGCTTCGGCGGGTGACGCGCCTGGTGGCAACGATCCCGGTCATGTGCGCCCTTCCCCTTCGGGGATACACGCCAGTAAGACCAGGGCGATGCCTGGCCATAGGTGCTTCTCCCATCCGGACTTTCACCGTCGGTACCGGAATTTCACCGGTTCAGCCGCGCAGATGCGCAGGTCGCGGACTTTCACCGCCGGCTCGGACTTTCACCGACCCCCGAAGCTACAGTGGCTAGCGTATCATTTTGCGGCGCATACGTGGGTGGCAAGGCTGCGCAAACGGTCGACTTCCGCACTCGCATTGTCGGCGCGAAATACCGCGCTACCGGCAACGAACACATCGGCTCCAGCCTCGGCGCAGGCTTCGATCGTTTTCGCCGATACTCCCCCATCGACCTGGATCGCCAGTTCGACACCTTGGCGCCGAGCTGCAGCACGGGTGCGTTTGATTTTTGGCAGCATCGAGGTCAGGAAGGGCTGCCCTCCGAAGCCCGGTTCGACCGTCATGATCAATACCATGTCCAATTCGGCGAGAATATCCTCATAGGGCGCAATATCGGTGGTGGGTTTCAGTGCCATGGCGGCTTTGGCTCCCTGCGCGCGAATTTCACGCGCGAGGCGGATCGGTGCGCCGGCAGCTTCCACGTGAAACGTTACCGAAGCGCAGCCAGCTTCCGCATAGGCTGGGGCCCAGCGGTCAGCATCGGCGATCATCAAGTGCGCATCAACAGGTAGGACCTTCGCATTGACGATCTGCTCCACCACGGGCAGCCCCCAGGTGAGGTTGGGGACAAAATGGTTATCCATCACATCGACGTGCGCGAAATCAGCATTGGCTATCTTTTCGAGTTCGCCGCGCAAATCGAGCACGTTACAGTTCAA
>JAUNVN010000084.1 GCA_030537655.1 Bowdeniella nasicola
AACTGGCCTTGGAATTGGCTGAGCAGCAGTGGCACGGTGAACAGCTCAGTTGAGTTGAGCAAGACCAATGGCATCAAGAAAGCATTCCACGCGTCAAGCGCAACAATAATTGCCAGAGCTCCGAGCCCGGGACGGATTGTTGGCAAAATAATCTGCCAGTAGATCCGCCACCGAGATGCGCCATCCATCAGCGCTGCTTCTTCGAGTTCCTTTGGTACCGACAAGACGAATTGCCGGGCGAGAAATACCCCGAAAGGATTAACCAAAATGGCGGGAATAATCAGCGACAGGTGCGAATCTACCCATCCGAGTTTGGCCATCAGGAAGTAGAACGGCACCAGGGTGACCTGTTTAGGGATCATCTGAGTGATGAGTACGATCGCGAAAATATACTTCGCGCCCTTAAACGGGATTCGGGCAAAACCATAACCGGCCATCGAGGTGGTTAGGAGCGTTCCTGCCACCGTCAGTGCCGTGATGTAGAAGCTGTTTAGATAGGCACGCCCAAACGGGAGGGCATTCCATGCCTCGGAAAAGTTCGAGGTCGTCCACGGGTTGGGGAGGATACTGAGCGGGTCTTGCAACAGTTGCGGCAGGGTTTTAAACCCGGATAAGGCCATCCAAATAAATGGCGCCACCATGGAAAGGCCCGCAATCAGCAGCAGCATGTGGATCACAAAGGAACTGGGTTTCGGCAGGTGGAAACGTGCTGGGCGTTTAGCCGTGAGCGTGTCGGTTTGCGTGGCCATGTCAGTCCTCATAGTGAACGAAGCGCTTTTCCACACCGAACTGCGCGAGCGTAATCAGTGCGGACAGCAGCAACAAGATGATCGATGCGGCAGATGAGACACCAAATTGGGCCTTTTTAAATCCGAGATCGTAAATGTGGTAGACGATCGTCCGGGTCGCGTTATCGGGACCGGCGTTAGCAACCAAAACGAATACTAAATCGAAGGTTTGCAGCGAGGAGATGAACGCGATGACCGACTGGAAGAAAATCGTTGGTGATAACAGCGGTAACGTCACCGAGAAGAAGCGACGCATCCGTCCGGCACCATCAATTTGTGCAGCTTCCAATACGGAGGGTGACACATTTTGCAATCCGGCCAAAAAGATGACGACGTTCAATCCCATCGATGACCAAATCGTGACCGCGCAGACGGCCAATAGGGCAATATTTGGATTGCCCAGCCAATCTGGCCCTACCTCGGCTCCCGTGAGGTTCGCAACGATGGTCGACAGCCACCCGTCCTGACGTAATAGCTGCTGCCAAATGAGGGCGACCGCTACCGAGGAGGTCACCACGGGGGCGAAGAACATGATGAGGTAGAGCGTTCGTCCGCGGATCTTCTCCAAGGCCGTTGCCACCACGATCGAGAGGGACAAGCCAATGGGAACGGTGACCACGGCGATGATCATCGTGTTGAGCACCGCACGCCCAAAGAGCGGATCGGTGAGTTGATTACGGAAGTTATCGAACCCGATAAATTTCAGCGGGCCGAACCCGTTCCATTCGGTAAAGGCTAAAACAAATGAAAACGCGAAGGGCAGCAGGGTGAATACTGCGATCCCGAATGCTTGCGGACCAACAAATACCCAGCCCCATCGGCGGTCACGCCGCCGCCAGCGCGGTTCGTGGCCGATACCATCACCTGGGGGTAACCCCCCGGCGGTCTGCGTTGGCAGGCCGCCGGAGGGCTGCACAGTTGCGGTTGTCATAGCGACTTACTTTCCACTCGCCTCGGCAACAAGATCCGCGATCTGTTGCAGGGTTTCGGGAGCGGTTGCCTTGCCCTGGTAGAGCGGCAGCATATAGTCCACAGCGATCTGGTTGGACAAGTCAGGTACTACCGCTTCGGCAGGGAAGTTCGAATAGCCCATGTCACGCATGTCCAGCATTGTTTGCGCGTGGGCGGGGAAGCCTTCACCGGTAACGATATCGTCGGCACCCTTGATGGAGGGAACCGCGTTACCCGCGCCTTTCAGGCGCAGTTCTTGGCCGTCTTTGGACAGGAATTCACTGAAGAACAAGAAGGCGGCTTCCGGATCGTTCGCATTCTTATTGATTGCCAAGTAGGACGCAGCAACACCGGTGGGAGCAGCTTTGCCGTCCGGGGTCGGCCAGCGCACAATATCGTAGGAGTCCATATCCACGCCGGCGCCCTCAAGGGTTCCGATCGTGTAGCGGCCCTGGGCGAAGAATCCGAGCTGGTGGGTGACCAGCAAGGTATCAGCACCCGCACCCTTGGGCAGGGTGTCAGCGATTTCGAAGGTGCCATCTTGCATGTACTGCGCGAAATCGGTCATTGCCTGGACGGCGGCATCGTCTTGGTGGGCGACGTAGTTTCCGTCATCGTCATAGACCTTGCCTCCCTGGGAGGTAATCCATGAGTCGTGGGTATTCCAGTAGTTCCAATACATGGCACCGTGGAGCCCAGCGGCAGTGAGTTTTTCGTTCATGTCGATGAATGTCTCGGTGGTCCACTCATCGTTTTCGGCAAGTTCAGCGGGATCTTCGCTAATACCAGCGGCAGCAAGCGCTTCCTTGTCATACCAAAATACGTCGGGGTTGACGTCGTTGGGCAGAGCGAACAGGGACCCATCTTTTTCGGCGATGCGGTAAATCGCTTCGTCAAAATCTTCCTTGCTGATCACATCGGAATCGGCGAGCAGCTCATCAAGGGGGGCAAGCACATCATTGGCGACCAGTGAGGCAATCTTGTCATCGCCCACATAAAACACATCCGGTGCGGTCCCACTGGACAGCTGCGTGGTGAGCTTAGAGTGGTATTCCTCGTAGGAAGGTACCGGTTGGAAGGTGACATTAATGTCGGGGTGGTCAGCTTTGAATTGGTCTTCAAATTCGTGGAAGCTGGTCAGTTCATCGGGGCTGCCCCAGGTGGTCCAAACGATTGCTGAACCGCCACCGGGGACATTTGATCCGCCAGAGCCGGAGCATGCGGCAATTCCTGTGGTGAGGGACAGCGCGAGAATACTTGCCCCGATCTTCCGTGCACGTCGTTGTGTGGTCATGTTGTTCTCCTGGTGATAGCTAATCGAGCTGTGAATGCAGCTCGGATGGCTGGATAGTGGATTGGGACGTGAGCGCACCGGTAGGGGTGGCCCCATGGGGGGTGGCTGGTCGGCCACCATGGATTCTTGGTGGTTTACGACGAGGTGCGAGCTCTGCCAGCTGCATCGCCGCGAGAATGAGTGCGCCGCCAAGCAGGAGTCGCCACGTGAGGGCTTCGCCGCCAAATGCGACGGCAAACCCGGCAGCGAATACCGGCTCGGTGGTCATAATGATGGCCGCACGGGTGGCTCCCATGCGAGCTTGGGCCCAGGTTTGAAGGAGTAGCGCGAGGATACCGGCAGCAAAGACCATGTACAGCGTTGAGAGCCAAGCGCCGGTGGTTTGTGGCAACGTGATCCCACCCGGGAGGGCCCCGGCGAGGGAAATCCCGGCAATGGAAATCATCTGGATTGAGGTGAGCGTAACGGCGTCAGTGCCAGAGGACCAGCGTCCCAGCAGCACGATGTGCAGTGCGTAGAGTGCCGCGCCAAGGAAGGTGATCGTCTCTCCTAGGCCCAGGGCTACCCCGCGCAACGACAGGATTGCGAGTCCAACCGTTGCCAAGAAAACCGCAATCCATGTGGTCTGCAAGATGCGCGTACGAAAGAGCATCCACAGGACCAGTGGTGTGAGGACCACATACATCCCGGTGATAAATCCCGATACCGACGCATCAGTAAATGCCAAACCCCACGTTTGTGCCACCTGGGCACTGGCGTATACACACCCGAGGAGCAGCCCGTGTTTCCAAACTTCGCGGCTCGCGCTGCGCAGGCGGCGCGCAAAGACCGCTGCCATAAAAAGGGCAGCAATGGTGAAGCGCACTCCGAGGAAATCGAGGGGAGAAACCGAGTCGAGTAGATCTTTGATCAAGAAAAAAGTCGAACCCCACACGGCGGTGACCGTGATGAGGGCTAGCTGGGGTGCCAGTGAGTGATGCTGGGGCGAGCTCATTGCGACTCCTTTCATCAACGCGATGGGACCGGTTCCACATTTTGTATGGTACCGGTTCCATTCAGGCTTGCCTAGCAATTTACGAGATAAATTTTCACGATTTTGCCCCCATGGGGGATCTTGGCGATTTATTGATCTGCTGTCACAGATGTGCCCAGGGAGCAGCGTGATACGGATGGCAGGTAACAATATCCGAGGGCGATATGCGGCTGCCCCGCGAGGATTGCTCCTGGCGGGGCAGCTCGACTGGGGGTGGAGGTGAACCTACTTCATCGCGGCATTCCCGTCGTTTTGCGCTTTTTCAAGCGCCTGTGCAACCGGGATCCGGCCGAGGAACATATCCTTGATGGTGTCTGCGGTGGCATCCATCCCAGCGCCAATATTTGCGCCGATTGGAGCTTTGGTAGTCGTGCCCTCAGCAGCCTTTTGGAAGGCCGAGACATCGACCCCCTGATCTTTCCAGTACTGGACATATTCATCTTGGGCATCTACCACCGCAGGGAAAGCGGCGCCCGATGAGGCAAGTGCCACCTGACCGTCCTTCGAGCCGATCCACTTCAAGACTTTGATGGTGGCATCTTTATGCGGCGTATCGGCATTTCCCACCGCGGCTACCGAGTGCACCACCGAGACGCGACCTTCAGGTCCGGCCACCATCGGGGCCAGACCCCAGGAAAAATCAGCATTTTCTTGGATATCGGGTAACGAATAGGGCCCCGATTGGAATAGACCGAGCTTGCCCTGCATGAACAGTTCGCGTGCCAGATCACCATTCACGTTGGTTTCGGCAGCCGAGGGTGCCACGTGGTGGGTATTGACCAGGTCAACGAGATATTCAAAGGTTTCAATCCCCTGAGGGGAATTGAAGGCAAATTCGTCGCCATCTTGGTACATCGCCCCGTTTTCGGCGAGGAAGTCAATATAGATTGCCTGCAGGTCTGCTTGGGAGTTAAAGCCGTATTGCACACGTGAATCGGGATCGAACCCCTCCTCGCCAGGATGTTTGCCGTTGTCATCCTTGGTGAGTTTTGTTGCGGCCTCCACGAGTGTGTCACCATCGCCCCCGCCAGGTGCCCAGGTGAGATTCGCCGGGTCAACTCCCGCCTCTTCTACCAGGTCTTTGTTGTAGAACAGAGCGATCGAGTCCCAAATCTGCGGAACACCCCACAGCGTGTCATCGCGCTCGTAGAGTTCCGCCGTTGCTTCAACCCACGCATCGTGATCGTTACCGAGGGCTTCACCAATATTCATCAGGTTGCCGTTATCGGCATAGCGGCCATAGGACGAAGAGTTCATCCAGAAAATGTCGGCCATATCTCCCGACTGTAAATCAAGGGGAAGTTGTTCGAAATAGTCCCCCCACGCGAGCACCTCGACCTTGACATTAATGTCAGGGTTGTGAGAGGTGAACGCTTCAAATGACTCCTCATACGCCTTCGCTGCACTCTCATCCCACAGACGGAAGGTGACGGTTGTCGTTGAAGAATCAGCATCATCGCTATCGCCACTGCTGTTACTGGCACCGGGAGAACACGCAGTCAACATCAGCGTGATCGCGGCTGCTCCAGCGATGAGCCGAGCGGAGGTACGCATCGGAAAATCCCTTCGTGGAAGATTACTATCTGCTATTGATCTTCTCCCATATCCCCACAGTTGTCCGCAGTGAGATGGTTGCAATTCAGCAACAATCCAGCTTCTCTCTCGAGAGTGTTCCCGCCGATGAAAATGCGGTCGGCACTGCTCAGCGCAGGTTGGTGAAGAGTGGGGATCGCGGGCAGAGTAGCGAACTTGCCGCGGGTGTTGTGACACACATAGCGCGCACAACCGCGGGGAACAAAGTTAGGGTGTCCTTAATTGATTGTCCAGAAAGCGCCGCCCTAATGCGCTCCCACCGATCTGCACTGAGGAACGAGTCGATGGCAGCATCCGATCTGATTGCACCCCAACCACGCGGATGGTGCCGCACCGAGTTTCATGACCAACCGATAAAACAGGTTGGCAATATTTCCGGGTATTACTTCAATTTGAAGCCGCGGATATTTACGGTAATTGACCGCGCGCAGCTATCGTCCACGCTCGTGCGGATTCGCTTCACTTCCGATGACGACTTCGAGGGCTTTCATACCCTCGGGCCAGAAGATCACGTGAAACTGTTCTTCGATAAGAAAAAAGATGGCAGTCCAAAACTCCTGCGCATGCTGATGGGACGCTGGTCACCGCGAGGTCTGACCTTCCGCGATTACACCATCCGCTGGTTTGATCCGGGCGCGCAGGTGATCGACATTGATTTTGTACTGCATGACCACGGCATTGCTGGTCGGTGGGCAAAAACTGCCAAGGTTGGTGACCAACTCGGCGCGCTCGGCCCGCGCGGCTCCATGGTCGTAAGTGACATCTTCCCCTGGTATGTGCTCGCAGCCGATGAAACCGCCCTGCCAGCCGTTGGCCGCTGGCTGGAAGGGCTGCGCGAGGGCGTCCCAGTGACCACCTATCTCGAAGTAGACGGACCCACATCGCATATTGACCTGCCCACAAAAGCGGACCTCACCATCAACTGGCTGGAGCGCAACGGCCAGAAAGCCGGATCCACACAGCTGCTCTCCGAAGCGATTATGGCGCACGACTTTCCCGACCAGGACGGCTTTGTTTGGATCGGCGGCGAAGCGCTCGGCATTAAACCAGCAAGACGATTCTTGAAAGAACGCGGCTTTGGTCGCGATCACTACAAAATCGACGGGTATTGGCGCTACGGCACCGCAAACCACGACCACCACAGCAACGACGACGACTAGTTATCTCATCTTGACCAACGCGCAGTGAGAACCCGTTGGTTTTCCTCGCGGAGACTGTGTTCTCTGCGGTGGAGATATCGGCCCAGGTCGGGGGTGTCAGCTAAGTTGAAGTAAGACGTTTCGTAGTTGTTGAGGAGTGCGCGGTGTCGAGCTTTGCGGGAATCTTCAATGTTGAGGAGTGGGTGTCGGACCACTATTTCACCGCGGAAAAAGGCACCTGTTTTGCTGCTGCACAGCGCCGGGTGGTGCGTGGGTGGAAAGAGGACGAAAAAGGCGGGCACTCGA
>JAUNVN010000085.1:0-4390 GCA_030537655.1 Bowdeniella nasicola
ACCAATCTCGTCATAGAGCGGTTTAATATACTGCGTCCCGCACTCTTCTGCCGCGGCACTGATCACCCGGGCCGGCCCCCATGTTTCGTCAATATGTGCGCGGTAGTCCTCCTGCAAGTCACGCCCTTCGTTGAGGACCCCCAGAGACAGGATTCGCCATTTCACATCCAGATTCCGCACGGCGATAACCTCACTCATCCATCGCGAAGTCATCCAGGCCCACGGGCAGGACGGATCAAAATAAAACGTGATATCCATACGCGCAGTCTACGTCGCCCACCCGAGCGTTTCCTCCCAATGCGCCCCGGTGCCACCTAATGGATCGATACTATCCACCAGCTGGCGTGCGAAAAGTTTCTCACGCGTGGTGCGCGGGTGGGTGCCGGAACGATTGCGCACCGTTTGCCCTCCAGCGCTAGACCGGTTGGCCTTCGCGTGAAAAAATCGGGACGGCAGTAACCACGATCGGTAAAAAGGGGCAGGCATGCCAGGAACGAATCTCACTCGCACCGAAGCCGCTGAACGTGCCGCGGTAATCACCAAGGTGCACGGCTATGACATTGCCGTGGATGTGACCGGCAGTGACAAGACATTCACCTCCCATACCACCATCACGTTTGCGGCCCAGCCCGGCAAAGACACCTTCGTTGATCTGATCGCACCAGCGGTGAAGCGGATTGTGCTAAACGGTAACGATATCGACGTTGCCGCATTTGCAAATTCCCGGATCGCACTACCTGCACTGGCTGCGGAAAATGAGCTCGTTGTCGAGGCTGTCTGCGCATTTACCAATACCGGTGAGGGGATGCATCGCTTTGTGGATCCTGTCGATGGCGAGGCCTACCTGTATACCCAGTTTGAGGTACCTGATGCCCGACGGGTATTCGCCTGCTTTGAACAACCCGATCTCAAAGCTCCCTTCACCTTCCACGTCACCGCCCCGGCGCACTGGCAGGTGGTCTCCAATGAGCCAGCCCACACGGTCAGTGACCGTAACGGACATGCCAAACAGTGGGATTTTCTCCCCACTGCCCCGATTTCGACGTACATTACCGCGATTGTTGCCGGTCCCTACCATGCGGTACACGACCAAGTCACCTCCAGTGATGGCCGCCAAATTCCCCTCGGTGTGTACTGCCGGGCCAGCCTCGCCGAACACTTAGATGCCGAATCGGTCTTCACCACTACGCGCCAGGGGTTTGGCTTCTTTGAAGAACATTTCGGGCGTGCCTATCCCTTTACGAAATATGACCAACTTTTCGTCCCCGAATACAACGCCGGTGCCATGGAAAATGCCGGGTGTGTCACGATTCGGGACGAATATGTATTCGTGTCAAAACCCACCGAAGCGATGGTTGAGCGTCTGGCAGAAACGATTCTCCACGAGTTAGCGCACATGTGGTTTGGCGACCTGGTCACCATGAAATGGTGGGATGACCTGTGGCTGAATGAATCATTTGCGGAATACATGGCGATCCTGAGCTCGGCAGAAGCAACCAGGTGGAGCCAGGCGTGGACGACATTTGCCATGGATGCAAAGGCGTGGGCCTACACCCAAGATCAGCTTCCTTCTACCCACCCGATCGTTGCGGATATTCCTGACCTTGCTGCGGTTGAAGTGAACTTTGATGGCATCACCTACGCGAAAGGGGCCGCCGTGTTACGGTCCCTGGTTGCCTATGTGGGACGCGAGGCATTCTTTGCCGGAGTGAAACAGTACTTCGCTGACCATGCCTGGTCGAATACCACGCTGCCAGATTTTCTCACTGCCTTGGAAAAAACCTCCAAGCGGGACCTCTCTCGATGGGCGAAGGTATGGCTACAAGAAGCCGGGCTGACCATTATCCGTCCGGATATTGATCGCAATCACGACGGTGTTGTCACGCGTGCACAGCTCACCCAAACCTCTTATCGTGGCTCATCACTGCGTCCACATCGCATCACGGTGGGATGTTACGAACGTATCGAGGGGACCTACCAGCGTAGCTGGGGCACTGAACTGGATCTTGATGGCAGGTGCGCTCATCTCGATGGGCTCGTCGGTCAGCATCTAGGTGAGGACGCGATCGTGCTGGTTAACGACCACGATCTTGCCTATGCAAAAATCCGAATGAGTCCGCGTGAAGTGGAGCTGTTTATTTCCCACGCAGATCTGTTTGTCGATTCGCTCCCGCTCGCGGTCGGATTAACGATGGCATGGGATATGGTGCGCGATGCAGAAATGTCTGCCGCTGATTTCCTCACCTTGGTGGGCAATGCCCTCAAGGCTCCGGCGATGGAACCAGCCGTACGTGCTACGGTGCTACGCCAGGCGGTGCGTGCTGCCAACGTGTACTCGCCGCCGGCTCACCGTGATCAGATTCGCGCTGACTTTTGTGCCACCTTAAAAACTCTGCTGCACGCAGCCGATGGTGGCAGTGACGCGCAGCTGCTGTATTTGCGTGCCTTCGCCCAACTCGCCACCACCCCAGACCAACTCGCATTGCTCGATGGGATCTATCGTGGCGAGGTGAGCCTTGCTGGTTTACGTCGTGATAATGATCTGCGCTGGCATCTGCTTAGCGAACTGCTTGCCGCTGGGCTGGCAGACTCCAACGATCTCGCTGCCCAATGTGAGCGTGATCGTTCACTATCGGGTGGGCATAAAGCCGCACGTGCACGCGCTGCGATCGCCACGCGACAGGCGCGTGTTATCGCCTTCCAAACTGCGCTTACCGACACATCACTGTCCAATGATGCGCTCCTTGCCACCATGGAGGGGATGTGGATCCGCGCCGATCGCCATCCCGAGTGGTTTGCCGATATGTGCGAGCGCTACCTGCAGGCCCTGCCCAGCGTGTGGCGTGAACGCTCAACGGCAATCGCCCAGGCGTTAGTTCTCGGACTGTTTTCACATCGACTCGTTGGGCTCGCCCCGATTGTCGAACAGGTGAGCGCCTGGTTGGAAACTGCCGATATTCCTGCCGCACTGCGGCGGTTAGTCAGTGAAGAACTCGACGAAGCAACCCGCGCATTAGCGGTCCAGCAGGTGTAAAGACAACCGCCACCAAGCTGCCGGTTAGTTTCCCGCAATGGTATAGAGGTGATCACCCGCGGTAACGTCGGTATTGGATGCGCGCGTAATGTGCTCAACATCCATCACAACAACCGGGGTAAGTGGCAGAAAATCTTGAGTTTCGTGGGTATCCCACTGCGCCAGAAGATCACCGGCAGTGACGTAATCTCCCTTGGCGACACTCCAGGTGAATCCGCGTCCACGCGCCTGGACCGTGTCGAGTCCCAAGTGGGTAAGAATCCCGAAACCTTCATCGGAAACGATGACACAGGCGTGCGGATGCCACGAGAGGATCTTCCCGCTAATCGGTGCGCACACTTCGACTATTTTTCCCCGCGGCCACAGGGCCACGCCCGCGCCGAGCATGCCCGAAGCAAACACCTCATCGGGGACCGTATCGAGCCCAACGACTTTACCGGCAAAGGGTGCGAGTACCTGCGTCATTGTTGTTCCTTTTCACGCAGATGCATGCCATAGCGATCATATTCACTACCGATGGCGTGCAAACGATCATCGTCGCCGAGTTGGCGGCGCACGGCGGCAACCAGGGAGTGCAACCGTCCATTTTTTGCCAAATCTTCAACGAGCACCACCTGGTTGGTGCCATCAGCAAGGGGAATCTTCCAGTTGGGGTATTGCGTGTCGGTCCCCGGTTGGTTTTGGCTGCGGCGCTCGCCGACCATATCGGTGACCGAAATACCAAGCAATTTACTCGGTGCGGTCGCGATATAGCGGTGCATCGCTTCGATAATTTCACGTTCGGTCGGGTCGGTATCTAGCAGTTCGGCTGTCTGTAAAGTCTCGACCATTCCGGCGCGCTCACGTTCGGCTTGGGCTCGCACCTGTGCGACAGGTTCGACCAGCAGTTCAAGCCGCTCACGTAAATCAACATGTTCACCGGCAAGATAGCCGGCTGCTGGCGGCATATCGTGCGTGTCAACGGTGGCGAGTACCAGTTCACGATAGGTGTCGGTTGCAGCTGGGTGGCCGTCATCATCGGTGGTAAACCAGAGCACTGAGGTGCCAAAAATTCCGCGCATTGCAAGATAGTCACGCACCCACGGTTCCACCGTGCCTAAATCTTCACCGATCAGGGTGACACCGGCGCGATGGGCTTCCAGCATCAACACGCCAATCATTGCTTCGTGGTCGTAGCGCACGTAGGTGCCCGCATCGGGAGTGGCACCACGCGGGATCCACCAGGAGCGGAAAAATCCGAGAATATGGTCGACGCGTATTGCGCCCACGTGCCGTAAAACGGTCGTGAGCATCTCGCGTAAAGGCTGATAGCCCCTCGCAGCCAATGCATCTGGCCGCCATGGTGGTTGTGACCAG
>JAUNVN010000085.1:4400-7092 GCA_030537655.1 Bowdeniella nasicola
GCGGGGCACCAACACTAATATCGCGGGCGAATACCGTTGGGTTGGTCCACGTATCAGCGCCATGTGGGTGCACACCAACGGCGAGATCCCCCATGATGCCCAGCCCCATCCCCGCGTCGCGCGCGCTGCGGTGGGCACTGGCTAACTGCTCATCAAGGATCCATTGCAGCCAGCAAAAATAGGAAATCCGTTCCGCCAGCTCGATCCTTTCCAGCGCGGCGCGGGCACTGTCAGGGGTTGCGAGTTCCTCCGGCCAGGGGTTATCTCCGTATTTTTCAGCCAGCGCACACCACAGTGCGAAATCTTCTAACCCCGCTCCCTGCTCGGCACGAAATCGCTCGAAGTCACGTCGTCTCGCATCGGAAAGCCCATGGGCGTAGATAACGGCGAGCGCCTGATTCTTCGCACGCCATGATGCATCACGGTCAATGGGATCGCTGGTCAAGTTGGCACTGCGCACATCTTCTGCTGCCCACGCCACCAATGAGCGTTGCGGTCCGGTGAGGTAGGCAACTTCGGGGATGTCTTCGGGGCGAATATAGAGCGGTGAGCGGAAGCGTCGGGAGGTTGGGAGATAGGGCGAGGGAGTGATCGGTGGTTGGATTTCGGTGGCGTGCAATGGATTGATCAATAAAAAGTCGGCACCAACCGCACCGAAGAACGATCCCATTTCAGCCAGATCACGGGCATCGCCAATTCCCCATGAATCTCGTGAGCGCACCGAATATAGCTGTGCCATTGCTCCCCACCCACGACCGGTGTCTAATCGGGGAGTTGGCATGGTATTGGGACAGATTGCCAGCGGCATTCGCGCCCGGGCACCTGTGGGCGTGAGCGCTTCGATGCTGTGCCAGCCCAGGGGGAGATCAGCCGGGATTAAGAAGGTGGCCTCACCAATGAGTTCCCCATCAATTTCACGTGGCTCTACCCATTTATCTAGCTGGCTAAGTTCGAGGCGAGTACCATCTTCAGTTTCAAGTTCGACCTCCACGGGCGTGCCATGCGCAACGTGGACGGCGAGTTCGTGGTCACTACCGGCGCGTAATACCAGGCTCGGTGGAAGCATATTGCGCCATGGCGCAATTGCTAATTCTTCAATAGCTGCCGCAACCGCGTCATCGTCACACGCATCAACGCCAAGGGCGGCGAGCACCGCGATGAGGGTGTCAGAGCGCACAGGTTGGTGGTTGCCGCGATAATCCCAATATTCGGTGGCAACACCGTGTGCGGTGGCCAAATGACGCAATGCGTCATCGTTCATGACACCCTCCCTTCATTACGCGTAGCGGCGGCTATTTCAGCAGTGAATTAATTTCGTCGGCGAGTTCTTCGGCAACCGGTCCTACAACGACCTGGACCACGTGACCCGAGACATGCACTCCATGGACGCCATCAAGTGCGGTACATGCTTTTTCATCCACGCCTTTCACATCGCGCACTTGAACACGTAACCGGGTGATACATGACTCCATCAGTTCAATATTGTCTTTACCGCCCAGAGTTGCAATTACGTCAGCTGCTTTGCTCATTGTCGACACCTCACAGTTATCGTCATTATCCTCACACTAGTATTTCATCTATTTGGTAATTCAGCGATTAATCACTCCCATGTATTGTCCTAACCTGCCCACGGCTAGCGAAGTTGGCACAATGGGGATAGTCGTAAAGGAGTTTGAAGCCAATGAACCGACACGATGTGGAAGATACAGACAAGTACGGTTGTATCCGCCACCACGGTATCGGTGTGAGTCCAGGACGTGCAGTTGGGCCCGTGAAACGCGTGTTTCCCCGTGTTAACGAACCCGCGGCACGGTTTTTACCACCGGAGAAAAATCCCGCCGATGAAGTCGACCGGGTCCGTACCGCCGCGGCTGAAACGGCAGAAAACCTACGCATACGCGCTGAACTCGCCGAAGGGCTTGCCGCGGAAGTTCTCCTCACTAGTGCCCAGATTGCTGAAGATCCGATGCTGTTGGATGGAGCGGCAGAACTCATTGAACGCCGCGGCCTCATTCCGATGCGTGCTGTGTGGGAAGCTGCCGAGACCCTGGCGGATCAACTCGCCGCGATGGGTGGCTACCTCGCCGAACGTACCGCCGATGTCTTCGATGTGCGCGACCGAATTATTGCGCGTCTGGCGGGCCGGCCCGCACCAGGTCTGCCTACCCCCGATACGAAACATATCTTATGGGCCAGAGACCTAATGCCCTCCGATACTGCCCAACTCGATGTCTCTAAAGTCCTCGCCATCGTGATTTGTGAAGGCGGCCCCACCTCCCACACCGCGATCGTGGCCCGCGGCTTGGGTATTCCCTGTGTGGTGGCTGCTCCGTCAACTCAAAAGCTGCGCGACGGTACGATCGTATTGGTCAACGGTGCAGCGGGCACAGTCACAGTTGAGCCTACTCAAGCGCAGATCGCCGCAGCAGCCGAGCCAATCAAAGCCCGGAGTTTCAACGGTAAAGGTGCACTGGCATGCGGCCACCGCGTCCCCCTACTCGCCAATATTTCCGACCGGGAAAGCGCCCAAGCAGCGCGGGAGGCCAAAGCTGAAGGCATCGGGTTGCTACGTACCGAACTGTGGTATCTCGGGGCGAAAGAGGAGCCTAGTATCGATGAACAGACCACAAAATTCATCAATGCTTTCACTGCTGCACCCCCCGGTCCCATCGTGGTGCGGACATTGGATGCG
>JAUNVN010000086.1 GCA_030537655.1 Bowdeniella nasicola
TTCGTATCCAGCAGGAGATAGTCGCCGCGCATCGTGTAGCCAAGATGTGTGAGCCAATCCGCTAACCACGCTGGCCGCCCCTGCGCCTCGTTACTGCCGAGCCACACGTCACTGATCGGCACGACGCCTTGTGCATTGGCGAGTTGTTGCAACCTCTCGCCAGTTGCTTTCTTTGCCGCTGCGATCGCGGGACTGGCACACCAGCCGTCGGCAACTTCGTAGCTGTCATCGAGCACGTCAAGCACGCGCCAGACGGGCTGTGCAACCGGCGCAACATTTTCTCCCAACGCCGAGTAGTGCGCAATGAGTGTCGCTAATGGCGTGGGGATTTCGATGCGCTGACGAAGAAATGCAACGAATTCACCGGCGGGCCTACTCGCAATCAGTTCGCGCAATTTCCGGTGGGCGCCACGCTGGATTTGCCGTACTCGCTCTCGCGTCACGCCAATAGTGTCACCAAGCGCATCCAGCGTGCACGGCTGGTCGGCGAAGCTGCGCTGTTTCATAATGTATTGTTCGCGTTCGCCAAGGCTCTCAATCGCTGCGGTCAGGACTTCTGCCAGGTTCTCTGCGGAGGTGAGTAATGCGCTGGCGGGCAGGCTGGCCAGACGTTCGCGTGCGTGAAGGATCAGTTCGGGGGCTGCCTCGAGCGGGCGCAGGAGTGGTGCGTCCTGCTGCCCGATCAGCCAGCGCCAGCGTGCGAGCAGCGTGAGGTCTGCTGTCTGTTCGGGCGAGACCTCCACTGTGGCTGCGGCCTGCTCCGACGCTGAGTCATCCTCTGATTCTGCTTCAGCTGCCAGGTCCTCTGTTGCTCGTGGGGTGATCAGGTTCGCGAGAATCAGCTCGCGCACAATTAGATGGGCACCGCGCTGACTCACCCCACGCAGGTCGGTAAGTTCCCACAGCTGGTGTGGCGCGAGATCTGCCAAGGTGATGACGTTGAGCTGGTCAAAAGCGCGGCGATAGCGCGCATCCACCTGCAGGTCGGAAAGCTGAAAGTCCGTTGCCATGGTGGAAAACAGTTCGCCGAAGGTGCGGTGGGTATGTAAGCGCAAGATTGCTGCGGCTAGTTCTTCCGCGACAGCTATTTGCGCTGCACGCACGGCTTCATCCGCGATGTCTGGGATCTCGTCACTGATCCAGGGGAAGGTCTCACGCCACGTCGCCATTGCCTGCAGCCTTTCTTTGCTTTCACCTTCACGATAGCGACCCTTTTCGACACGATTGCGCCGTATGCGTCCAAAGCTCGAACCCACGCCATCTCGTAGCGAGGCACAATCCCATCCAGTTCCTGAATTGATCCCGCTGTGAGACCCCCAGTTGTGAGTGTGTGTCGCGTGCGGGCACACACTTCCAGGCCCTTTAAGCTGCAGATATGCAGACCCCTCGGACACCGATCGGTAGCACAATCGCGCTGGTGCTGCGCCACTTATCTGGTGCTGCTCGCATCGAGCATGTATGCAGACCTTTTTAACCGGCTCTTCTCGCACGTAACTGAACGTGCAATGCTCACCGCAGCCATCGGAATCCTCATTGCCTCAAAAGCCGGCTGGACGCTCCCCTCCCGCGTCGCCGTCCTTGGTTTTCCCCTCTCGGTTGTGGCCGCATATGCCGGGCAATACCTTGGGATGGCGCAACCATTTTTATGTTGGCAGGCATGTTGGCGCTGGGAGTTTGCGGTGAAAGCCAACGTGGCGACCTTTCCCGTGACCGCCGCGCTTTCCTATCTGTTCATCCATTTTGCCGCGAAGCTCACTCATGAGTTGTTCGGCTTCCCATCGCATGTGGAACCCGATTCACCGCGCGCGCAACGCCCAGCCGGCTAGGAAGCACCGCCGTGCTTGCGTGCTGTCGCAATCCGCGCGCGCACCTGCTCCAGCTGTTCGGCAACCCGTTCGGGCGCGGTCCCGCCGTAGCCGCCTCGCGCTGCAACCGAGCCTTTCGCCGAGAGCACTTCGCGCACGTCCGCGGTCAGGTGCGCGGAGATTTCGGCAAATTCGTCATCGGTAAGCTCCCACAGTTCCCGCCCGCTGGCTTCACACCGCCGCACGCACTGCCCGGCAATTTCGTGGGCGTGGCGGAAGGGCACATGTTGGCGCACAAGCCATTCGGCCAGGTCTGTGGCAAGCGCAAAGCCGCGCGGGGCGAGTGCTTCCATCCGTTCGGTATTGAACGTGATGGTGGCGATCATGCCGGCAACGGCAGGCAGGAGGACAGCGAGCTGATCCACCTGGTCAAAGATCGGTTCTTTATCTTCTTGCAGATCGCGGTTATATGCCAGCGGCAAGGCTTTCAAGGTGGCGAGCAGTCCGGTGTGGTCACCAATAATCCGCCCGGCTTTAGCGCGCGCAAGCTCGGCAATATCGGGGTTTTTCTTTTGCGGCATGATGGACGAGCCAGTGGCGAATGCGTCATGGAGCGTGACAAAGTTGAACTCGGCCGTATTCCAGATGATGATCTCTTCGGCGATGCGGGAAATATTGAGCGCAATCAGGGTGGCGATAAAGGAAAATTCGGCGACCTGGTCGCGCGCTGCGGTGGCATCTATCGAGTTTGGTTCCACTTCCCTAAAGCCAAGTTCACTTGCCACCAGCTGTGGGTCAAGGCCGAGTGAGGACCCGGCAAGCGCGCCCGCCCCGTAGGGACTCATGGCGTTACGTTCCTCCCATTGCCCAAGTCGCTCAAGGTCACGCAGCAGCGGCCAGACATGGGCGAGCAGGTGGTGGGCAAGTAACACTGGTTGGGCGTGCTGTAAGTGGGTGCGCCCGGGCATGATTGCATCCCCCACAGCTTCGGCCTGGTCGGTAAGCGCGGTTATCACCGCGAGGACATCGCGGCGGAGCTGGCGGGCAGCATCGCGCAGATACATGCGGATTAAGGCTGCGATCTGGTCGTTACGAGAGCGACCAGCGCGCAGTTTCCCTGCGAGTTTAACTCCGAGGCGTGCAATGAGGATTCGCTCGAGGGCCGAATGCACATCTTCATCATCTTCCGGGTGCACGTTTCCGGCCGCCACATCATTGGCAAGCTGGTGAAGCCCCGTGCGCATCGCGGCGTATTCCTGTCGATCTAGGTGGCCGGCAGCGTGCAGCGCTGCGGCGTGGGCCAGTGAGCCGGCAATGTCATAGGTAGCCAGGCGCCAATCAAAGTGGGTGGAACATGATAACCGCTGCAAACTGGGGTGAGGACCGGATGCGAACCGTCCACCCCACAGTCCTTGGGTCTGATCGTCAGGCATCATCCTGTCCTCCTTCACTCGCGGTGGTATTGGCCGCGTCACGGCGCGCAGCGAGCTTCGTGGAAAGTCCCACCAGTTCGATAAAACCGCGCGCGTGGGAATGATCGAAACTATCGCCTTCATCGTAGGTGGCGAGATTGAAGTCGTAGAGCGAAACGGGACTGCGTCGGCCCAGGACAATGGCACGACCGCCGTGCAGCCGCATCCGAATCTCTCCACTGACATAGCGTTGGGTGTCGCTAATGAATGCATCCAGGGAGTGCTTGAGCGGGGAGAACCACTGGCCGTCATAGACCAGTTCTGCCCAGCGGTTATCGACATGTGCTTTAAACCGGCCCTGTTCGCGCTCGAGGGTGAAGCGTTCGAGTTCTTTATGGGCGGTGATCAGCGCGATTGCGCCGGGGGCTTCATAAATTTCACGGGATTTGATCCCCACCAGCCGGTCTTCGACCAGATCGAGACGGCCAATGCCTTGGCGTCCAGCGCGCTGGTTCATCACCTGGATGATTTGCAGCGGTGTCATCGCCTCGCCGTCAATCGCGACCGGGTTGCCCTGCTCGAAGGTGATGGTGAGTTCATCAGCCACCGGCGGGAATTCGGGATCATCGGTGTAGCTGTAGACATCTTTGGTCGGTTCAACCCACGGGTCTTCTAAAAAGCCGGTTTCAATGGCGCGCCCCCACACGTTTTGGTCGATTGAAAACGGGTTGGATTTTGTGGTTTCAATCGGTAGGCGATGTGCGTTGGCATAGTCGATTGCTTTATCGCGGGTCAGTGCCAGGTCTCGCACCGGCGACAGGCAGGAGAGTTCGGGGGCGATGGAGGTGATGCCCACTTCGAAACGTACCTGGTCGTTACCTTTGCCGGTACAGCCATGTGCGACGGTGGCGGCACCAAACTGGCGGGCAGCTGCCACGAGATGCTTGACAATTACCGGGCGAGATAGTGCGGAAATCACCGGGTAGGCATCTTGGTAGAGGGCGTTAGCGTGCAGGGCGGGCATACAGTATTCGGTCGCGAATTCTTCGCGAGCATCGGCAATATAGGCGGCACTGGCTCCGCAGTCCAGGGCACGTTGGCGGATGACCTGCAGGTCTTCACCGCCTTGGCCCACATCAACGGCAACGCACACCACATCGCGGCCGGTGGCTTCTTTCATCCAGCCAATCGCAACGGAGGTGTCCAGCCCGCCGGAGTAGGCAAGCACAATCGGGGCAGTTTCGTTTGTATGGGTATGGTCAGACATCGCTATGTTCACTTTCAGTTCTTGCAGGGATGGAGATGGCAGAAAAAGGGTTATCTCCGTCTCGCACCTGTGTTAACTGTGGTGAGATAGCAGGTAGTCTGCAGGTTCATCATGTGGGGATCGGACATTGGGATTCGGGCTTTCGCTGGTGGGATCGGGCGGGGCTGTTGACGTTATCTTTGCCCAGCCAACACCTTGGATAATCCCGCGGTAAAGGATGCGCGCTGGTCGTCACTGATGAGATAGGACGGTGCGATTCGCAACGTGTCGGGATTTGGCGCGTTGGTAATAAAACCGGCCTCAAGCAGGGCGCGCTGGATCGCGGGGGCATCGTCAACCACGATGCCGAGCAGCAGGCCACGTCCGCGCACCTGTCGCACCCCGGGCACGGCAGCAAGTTCGTCTTTCCAGGCGGCACCGACCTCCCGCACCCGCGTTAGGAGGTTGTCACGTTCAATAATCTCCAAGACGGTTAGCGCTGCGCGGCAGGCCACCGGGTTGCCACCAAAGGTGGTGCCGTGATCACCGGGTCCAAGGACGCTGGCCGCCCCATCGAGCGCTAACATCGCGCCGATGGGAAACCCCCCACCCAGACCCTTGGCAATCGTGATCACATCGGGGGTGATCCCCGCTTTCGTGTGGGCGAGAAATTCCCCGGTACGGCCACTGCCGGTTTGGATTTCATCGACAATCAGCAGCGCCCCAACTTCGGCAGTACGCCGGCGTGCTACCTGGAGGAACTCATCGGATAGTTCCATCACGCCGCGTTCACCTTGGATCGGTTCGACAATCAGCGCGGAGGTTTTGTCGCTAACCGCGGCGATCAGCGCCTGGTCATCTTCTGGCTCCACGAACGTGACATCTTCAAGCATCGGTTCAAACGGGGTGCGGTAGCGTTCCTTTGCGGTCAGTGACAGCGCCCCCATTGTGCGGCCGTGAAAGGCGCCGTTCAGGGCGACGAAGTTCCCACCGGGACGGTGGCGGCGCGCTAGTTTGAGTGCCGCCTCATTGGCTTCGGCTCCCGAGTTCGCGAAGAATACTTTCGCACTGGGCACATATTCGCGCAGTTTCGCGGCCAAGGCGAGTTGCGGTGGGGTGGTAAAGAAATTTGAGACGTGCCCCAAGGTGAGCATCTGGTTGTGGATCGCATCGGCCAATTCCCGGTGGCCTTGGCCCAGACAGGTCACCGCGATCCCGCCGAGCAGGTCGAGGTATTCGTTGCCTTGCTCATCGTGGACCACGCACCCGTGTCCGGAAACGAGCTGCCGCAGCGGCGTGCCAAAGACACCTTGGAGATCGTTTTCGTAAGTGGCTAACCAGGTCATGATGTCTCCTCGAGTTCGCCATCAATGCGGGTGCCCACCCCAATATCGGTGAAGATTTCCAGTAGTAACGCGTGGGCTTTGCGTCCATCAATGATGTGTGCTTCGCGCACGCCGTGGTTGACAGCGTAGCGGCACGCTTCCAGTTTCGGGATCATCCCGGAACTCATCTGCGGTAAGAGAGCATCGAGTTCACGGATCGACATCCGTGAAATCAGGGAGGATTTATCGGGCCAATTGCGATAGACCCCTTCCACATCGGTGAGCACCACAAGTTTGCGCGCTCCAAGGGCCGATGCGATGGCGGCCGCTGCGGTATCGGCATTGACATTGAGGACCTGTCCATCTGTGGTGGGTGCAACCGAGGAAATCACGGGGATCTGTCCGGCTGCAAGCAGGTCTTGGACCGCGCGCGGTGCAACTTGCACCACGTCACCCACCAGCCCCACATCCACATTGGCGCCATTGATCACCGCGGGTTTAACCTCCGCTGTTAAAAAGGTGGCGTCCTCACCCGACAGTCCCACCGCATAGGGGCGGGTGGCATTGATCAGGGAGACGATTTCACGTTGCACCACCCCGGTGAGCACCATCCGCACCACATCCATCACTTCGGGGGTGGTCACCCGCAGGCCGCCTTTAAATTCCGAGTCGATCCCCAGGCGTTTGAGCATCGCGGAGATCTGCGGGCCGCCGCCGTGGACCACGACCGGACGCAACCCGACTTGCCGTAAGAAGGTCACGTCTTTAGCGAAGGCAGCTTTCAGTGCTTCGTTGGTCATCGCATTGCCACCGTATTTCACCACCACGGTTGCGCCCTCGAATTCTTGCAGCCATGGCAGCGCTTCGAGGAGCACTTCGCTCTTATCGCAAGCAGTGAGGGAATCAAGGGGCTGGTTCATCATGTCCTAGGTGGAATATGCGCTGTTTTCGGTGACGTAATCGTGGGTGAGGTCATTGGTATAGACGGTGGCGCTTGCCGATCCGGCGGCAAGGTCAATATCGATGTGCACCCACGGGTTGGTCAGGTCAACCTCGGCGATACCGGGCATCCCTTCCCCGCGGGTGAAAATATCGATGCCGTTGATGGCAACACGCACATTGCCCGGATCATACGGGCAGGTTGCAGCATCGACAGTGCCAAGGGCAGCAAGGATCCGCCCCCAGTTCGGGTCGTTGCCAAAGACTGCACACTTGAACAGGTTGCTGCGGGCG
>JAUNVN010000087.1:0-603 GCA_030537655.1 Bowdeniella nasicola
ATGGTAATGACTAACGAGGCTACCGCCCATCTGTTTGAACAACTTCAGGTCGAAATCGATCCGGAACTGTTAGTCCTCGCCCTCACCCACCGCTCCTTTGCCCATGAAGCCGGTGGGATTCCCACCAATGAACGCCTCGAGTTTCTGGGTGACTCGGTCCTGGGCTACGTGGTGACCGACTATCTATACCGGTCATATCCGCAGCGTTCCGAAGCTGAACTTTCCACGATCCGTGCCGGTGTTGTGTCCCAAAACTCCCTGTCAGCAATTGCCCGCGAGATAAACCTCGGTCCGCTTTTGCTGCTCGGGAAGGGGGAAGACCACACCGGGGGGCGCAATCGCGATTCGATTCTCTGCGACACGATGGAAGCGGTTATTGGGGCCTGCTATCTGTCTAACGGGATGGAAATTACCCGCGCGATGATTTTACGGTTGGTGAACAAACGCCTCGGTGCGGTGGTGCGCGGTGACTACGGCGTTGATTGGCGCACCGCACTGGAACGGCGGGTGAACGCCTTGGGGTTGGATGCCCCCGTTACCGAAATCACCGGGAGGGGACCCGACCATGCGCGTGAATACACCGCGATGGTCACCATCGATACC
>JAUNVN010000087.1:613-6933 GCA_030537655.1 Bowdeniella nasicola
CCAGCGTGTTGGAAACCCATGACCTCCCCAATCCGCTCCGCGCGGTTGCCACCGCCTCGAGTAAACGCGGGGCACTAAAAGATGCCTGCCACCTGGCGATGCAACAACTGCCCGAACCTGACGATGCCGGAACTACCCGAGGTTGAAACGGTGCGCCGTGGGTTGGCGCAACATCTCACCGGTGCGACCATCACCGACATCGCGCACTGTCATCCCCGTGCCATTCGGCTCCAACCAGGTGGCGAAGCTGGATGGCGCGCTATTGCGAATGGTGGCCAGGTCACCGCGTGGGTGCGGCGGGGAAAGTATCTGTGGGCGCTGATCGATAACGCGCATGCTGCCATCTCCTTCCACCTGCGAATGAGTGGTCAGATCCTCCTGAATCCGCGCGCCGATACCCCAACGCGTCATCGCCGCGCCGTCCTTCGCTTCGGCAGTGCCAACCGTGAGACCACCCTGTGGTTTATGGACCAACGCACCTTTGGATATCTCTTGGCCGAAGAGCTGGTTGCCAGCGCAGATGGAGCTCCGGGTGGGTGCGGGAGCAACCGGCCCTACCTGCCACGTTCTGTGGCCCATATCGGCCGTGATGCCCTCGATCCTTACCTTGATGCCGACGCGATCATTGCCAGGTGGGCAGCATCGTCCTCACCAATCAAAGCCCTGCTGTTACGGCAAGATATTTGTTCGGGGATCGGCAATATCTATGCCGATGAGGCGCTGTGGCACGCCCGGATCCACCCGGCAACACCGGGCAGGGAGCTTACCGCATTACAGCATTCGCTCCTGCTGGGGGCCGCCGGGCGTGTCATGGGAGCAGCGACGGCGGCCGGTGGAACATCCTTCGATGCCCTCTACGTTGACGTGTCAGGCGCCTCGGGATGGTTCGGCCGGGAACTGGTGGCCTATGGCCTGGCCGGCCAGCCCTGTCGGCGATGTGCAACCCCCCTGGAACGCTCCAAGGTGGCCGGGCGGGCATCGACGTGGTGTCCAAAGTGCACTCCTCCGCCAGCAGCGCCGATGGATATGGCGGCAAAGGCGCGAAATATTCGATAAGGTGTGCCCCGTGAGTAGTCCAGCTGCATCGCGAGTTATCCGCGTGATGATCGTTGATGATCATGAGATCGTCCGCCGCGGCATCGCGGAAATTGTCGAACGTCAAAACACCTTGGAAGTGGTGGCCGAAGCCGGTGGTGTTGCCGAAGCGGTTCGCCGTGCCCGCCTGGTCCAGCCCCAGGTGGTGCTCGTTGATTTGCAGCTGCCCGACGGAACGGGGATCGACATTATCACCCAGCTGCGCGAGGTCGCGCCCAGTGCGAAATGCGTGGTGCTCACTTCCTTCGATGATGATGACGCCCTCGCCCAGGCTCTGCACGCAGGAGCGAAAGCCTATTTGTTGAAAACCGTGCGCGGTGTGGAGATCACCGAAGTGATCACCGCGGTAGCCGACGGGCGGGTGCTGTTAGATGAACGCACGGTCACGCGCCGGCGTCAAGACCACAACGATCCGACGGCGGAACTCACCCCTGCCGAACGTAAAGTGCTCGACCTGATCGGTGATGGGCTTTCCAACCGGGAAATCGGCGAGCGACTTGGTGTGGCAGAAAAAACGGTGAAAAACCATATCACCGCGCTGCTGGCGAAAATGGGATTACAACGTCGCACGCAGGTGGCAGCCTGGGTCGCCGGTCAACGTGCTGCAGGGTGGCGCAGCCACTAGTTCACTGGCGACTGACCTGTCGTACCGCCGGTGAGATAAGTGGGAGAAGCTGGAAGGCGACGATCCCCAGCGCACACATCCCAAGGAGACGGTGGATCCCAATCACTTCGGCGAGCGGGCCGGCGGCCAGTTGTGACAGCGGGACGGCGGCAAAAGCAAACGCGTCATCGTAGGAGGTTACCCGCGAGAGTTTATTGGCGGGAATATAGCGTTGCAGGCAGGTGTCATAGGTGATCATCGCCGCGCTCATTCCCATTGCCGCCACCATGACCGCCGCGATCAGTACCGGCAGTGTTGCGCCGACGCCAAGAGCGGCCAGCGGCAGGGCGCTCAACGTGCCGAGGAGCAGACCACCAATAAGGGGATTGGAAAAGCGGACCACCGCGACGAGGGCGCTGGCCGCTACCATTGCCACACCTCGCAGGGATAGGAGCACACCCCAGGTGGTGGCCCCATAGGTTTGGGTGACCACGAGCGGGCCGAGGACTTGCCAGGGGCCAACCAGCAGCAAATTCACCGCAAAATAACACAGTGTGAGCACCCAGATCCAGCGCAGGGAAATAAAGGTTGACCAGCCGGCGCGAAGTTCACGTACAAGTGCGGTGCGTTTCGGTGCGATGCCGGTGTGGGGGAGGCGAGTAAAGCAGGCTGCCGCTATCAGGAAAGTGATCGCATCGATCACCAGTGCCCACCCACCGCCAATTGTGACCACGAGGATGCCGGCAGTGGCTGGTGCGCCAATCCGGGCGAGATGACGGCCGGTGGCAAGTAGCGCATTGGCGCGCTGGACGTTCGCGGGTAAGACAAGTTCGGGGACGATCCCGCGCAGGGCTGGCGTATTAAACGCTCCGAGCAGTCCGGTTGCGGCAGCAAACAGTGACATGAGTGGCAGGTGAAATTCCTGACCGAAAACCACCGCCGCCATGCCCAGCTGCATCACCCCTGCCACCAGGGCGGTAGTCACCAGGATGCGGCTGCGCGCCCACCGGTCACCTACAACGCCGCCGATGAGGATAAATGCGACCGTGGCAGCCACATTGGCGGCCAGGACGATTCCCACGTGACGTGCAGATCCGGTGCGCTCCAAGACCGCTAAGGTCAGCACCACCGGGGTCATGGCACTGCCGGTAAGATCGATGATTCGGCCGAAATAAAACCAGCGGAATGCACCATCCCATAATCGCGCAGGTGGGCTTGAGGCGGACGGCATTGGTGCAGTATTGCACATTACCGCGGCGCGGAAAATGACAATCGCAGCGCCGAATTTATGAGCTGTGGCATAGCGGTACCTGCCACAGCAAGGTCGTGCCAATCCGATCGGGTCCCGCAGTGATCTCCAGCGTGCCGTGGTAGGTGCGAGCACGCGCCGCGAGATTATCCAATCCGGAGCGGCGGACATCGCCGGGGTGGAAGCCAACTCCGTCATCGGTAACTTCCACGCTTATGGAACCATCGCCTTGCCTCCCGGTGACACGTACCTGGACCTGAACGGAATTTGCGTGGGCGTGGCGTGCCGCATTTGATAGTCCTTCGCGCACCACCGCGATCACCTCATCGGCAATTGCCGGAGGAATGCGGCGTTGCATCTCAGCGCTAAGACTCCCATCATCAAAATCGGCAATGACCTCGTCATCAACCTGGAGCACCAACGAGGGAGCATAGCCAAGCGCCGTCCGTCCCAGGGAGGCTTCTTGACGCAGCCGCTCGGCGATCACGGTTGTTTTGGTGGATTCATTGAGTCGGTGGACAATGGAGCGGATTTGCCGCACCGAAGCGTCAACACTGCTCAGCGCTGATTCCAGCAGTGCTGCCACTTCGGTGGCATCACGCTCGTGCGCCTGTTCGCGCGCCGCTTCAAGCTGCATTCCGGTGGCAAAGAGCTGTTGGATCGCCAGGTCGTGTAGGTCCCGACCAATCCGGGCACGTTCTTGTAACAAATTCGCGAAATCTTCCGCATGGCGCGCAGCGGCAAGTTCCAATGCCAGTGCTGCCTGTTGGGCGAGTGCTTCGGCGCGCGAGAGATCACCGGTGACAAACACGGGACGATTGGGGGCGCGCAGCAGCAGGAGTACTCCAATCCGGGCACCGCGCACAATCATGGGTGCGTACAGGGCAGAGCCAAATTCGGCCAACTGTGCCAAGCGCAGTTCATTGGTCCGCTGTAAGGAATCGACAATGAGTCCATTACCGCGCTGCAATACGCGCAGGGCTCGTCCATGTGCGGTAAACGGTGCACCGATCAACTGGTCGGCATTCATCCCCGAGGCGATCTCACATGCCCAACTTTCACCTACCGAAGGCAAAACAATACAGGCGGTATCGGCTTTAGCAACATCACGCAGCCGGTCGGCAATCATCTGCAAGGCTTCTTCTTCTTCAGTACCTTCAAGCAGACAGGTGGTGATATCCTGCGACACCTGAATCCAGCGTTCCCGTGCTCGCGCCTCGCTATACAGCTGGGAGTTTTCCACAGCGACCGCAGTTGCTTCTGCTAACAGTTGCATCTGTTCAGCGTCACGCGCATCGAAGCCACCGGCTTTCTCCGCGAGATAAAGCCGCCCATAGACCTGGGAGCCGATGGTAACGGGCACCCCTAAAAATGAGCGCATCGTTGGATGGCTGGCAGGAAAACCACGAAATGCAGGGTGGGTGGTGAGATCATCCAGCAGCAGGTAGCCTTCAGCGGGAATCGCACCGAGCAGTCCCGCGCCGGTTGGGGGATGACCCAGGGCCGTAGCGATCGTATCGCTCACCCCGTGGTGGACGAACTCAACGGTCGTCCCTTCCGCATCGAGCACCCCCAGCGCAGCATATTGCGCGCCGGTAAGTTCGGCTGCCAAATCAACAAAGCGTTGCAGCAGCTGCGGGAGATCGAGAGTGGAGGTGAGGTCAAGTGCAGCACTGAGTAGCGGTTCACGCCCGGTCGTAGCCGTCATCATCCTCCTCTTGTTGCACACTCCACCGATAGTGGCGATCACTGGCGAGTAGGTCGTGGTGACGTCCACGTGCGACGATGGTCGCTTCGCTTGCATCGGCGGGAGTCCCCAACATCATAACCTCGTCGATATCGGTAAGTGCCGACAGGCGGTGGGTAACGACCATCAGGCTGCGGTTGGTGGCGTGCACTTCACGGATCGCATCGGCGAGAAGCTGATCGGCCGTGGCGGTATCCAAATGTTCGGCCGCTTCATCAAGCAGCATAATCGGCGCGGTTGCTCCCAGGGCGCGCGCGAAGAGCAATCGGCGGCGTTCCCCGCCAGAAATCGTGTGGCCGTGGGATCCAAGCATCGTGTCTAGCCCGTCGGGTAGGGCACGCAGCCATGAGCCCAGGCCTGCTCGTTCCAATAGTTCATGTCCCTCGGCTTCGCTTAGTTGACCGTTGGCAACCCGGAGATTTTCCAACACGGTGGTGTGGAAGATATGCGCATCTTCTTCAGTCACACTCACCAAATGGGCCAGCTCGCTGCGCTGGGCTGGCGTGCCATCGATTAATACCTGACCACGAGCCGGTGGAATATAGCCGGCCGCAGTGGCCAACAGGGTGGTTTTCCCAATTCCGGAGGCACCTACGACCGCGATCGCTCTGCCGGGGGGCAAGGTGAGGTTGATGCCGGTTGCCACCGGGCGGTGGCCAGGCCACGCGAGGGTGACATCACGCAACTCGAGTTGTGGCGCGGCTGTAGCTGACGTTGCGGGCGGCGTTGATGAGTGTTCCTGGCTGGGCCCAGCCGCATCGAGTAGGGCGGTGATGCGACGAGCTGCAGCAGCTGAGCGCACTAACTGCACCGCCGCTGGTCCCAGCTGCGCAGTTGCTTCAAATGCAGCCAGCGGGGTGAGCACTAACACACCGAGCTCTTCGACGCTCAGAGCTCCGGCATGCAGTTGCGGGATTCCAATCAAAATTGCACCCAGGACCGCCACGAGCATGAACGCGGTGGATAGGCTTTGCCCAAATGCGGTGGGGACCGCTGCCCGGTCGCTATGGGCAGCCAGACGTGTTTCGTGTTCGGTAATGCGCTGACGTAACGAGGCCAATCGTCCAGAGACCTGTAATTCGGTTGCGTGATCGAGCACGGTGAGCAGGTCGGCTGACAGGTCGGTGGCAACCTGCTGGCGCTCGACTTCAGCAATCTGGGCGCCGCGCATTGTAAAGAGCGGTACGAGAATTCCGGCAAGGAGTTGGCACAGAGCCATCACCGCGGCGATTGCGGGGGAGAGGAAGGCGAAAAACACCACAACCCCAACTGACACCCCAAATGCCACCGCGCCGGGAAGCAGCGCGAGGACAACAACATTTGCGAACTCTTCCACGTCGGTGGATGTACGTGCGAGTAGATCACCGCGACGGATACTGCTGACCGAATGGACATTGCCACTGGAGATAATCCGGTAGATTTCGGCGCGAATATGGGCCATTCCATCCAGCGCGATACGGTGGGAAGCCAAGCGTTCCACATAGCGCATAACCGGACGCGAAACCCCGAACATCCGCACCGCAACCGAAGCGACCGTTAAGGTCAAAACCGGTGGCATCAGTGACGCACGCACAATCAACCAGGCCGCAACTGCCGTGAGTGCAACCGCAGATCCCACCCCGAGG
>JAUNVN010000088.1:0-5995 GCA_030537655.1 Bowdeniella nasicola
CGCTCGCCGGCGAACCACGACCTCACGTCGCAAACAATCGCCCGCCAAGGCACGTCGTGGGCGACCACAACGCCATCACCCAGGTGCGAAGCGGCGTTACCCCAGGGCAAATAAAGGTCCGATTATGCGCTGGCTGCCGAGTTGGAAAGTCGTGGCCGGTCTGTGTGCATTTTTCGTTGTGGTGGCGATCGGACTGTTTGCCGCGGCCTACACGATGGTGAAAATTCCCGCCCCCGGCGACTTCGCGCAGGCACGCACGACGACGGTTTACTACGCCGATGCGAAAACAGAACTGGGCAAGTACTCGGAATTCGATCGCGAGCCGATTGAGCTCGATGACCTGCCCGACCATGTGGCCCACGCGGTTGTTGCCAGCGAAGACCGCCGGTTTTACACCAACCCCGGCGTTGATATCCGTGGGATTGCCCGCGCGGCACTAAATAACCTGCAAGGTAAACCCATCCAAGGGGCGTCCACCTTGACGCAACAGTACGTAGAACGCTACTACGTAGGCGAGACCAAATCACTTTCCGGTAAAGCCAAAGAAGCGATTATGGCACTGAAAATTGACCGGCAGCAAAGTAAAGAAGAGATCTTAGAAAACTATCTCAACACGATCTATTTCGGCCGCGGGGCCTACGGGATTGAAGTGGCAGCCCAACACTACTTTGATAAACATGCGAGCGAGTTGAGCCTGTCCGAGGCCGCTCTCCTCGCAGGGATCATTCCCGCGCCCAGTAATTGGGATCCGGCGGTGATGCCCGATAAAGCTCAGGCCCGTTGGGAGCGCGTCTTAAATCTGATGGAAGAAGACGGGTGGATTAGCGCTGATGAGCGTGCCGAACAGGAATTCCCCGAAACGATCGACTATCGACCGGCGAACACCATGGCCGGCACCGAAGGCTACCTGGTCGATATGGTGCGCAAGGAAGCGACCTCGCGGGTAGGGATTAGCGAAGATGAACTTAACACTCGCGGCTACACGATCGTCACCACGATTTCTCAAGCACGTCAAGAAGCTGCCGAAGCGGCGATTGCGGCACTGCCCGACGATCGCCCTGAAAATAATGCGGTGGGCCTAGCCTCAATGGATCCGCGCACGGGCGCACTCCAAGCCGTCTACGGGGGGCCAGACTTTCTCACCCATCCGCGTAACGCCGTCACCCAGGATCGTGCCCAAGCGGGTTCAACCTTCAAAGTATGGGCGCTGATCGCGGCGCTCGAAGCGGAGAAGTCACTCTATGACACCTACCCGTCAGCCTCGGGAATGGAAATCGACGGGTTTGAAAAACCGGTGAAAAACTATGACCGTTATGACCGGGGCGAAATCAACCTGATTCGCGCCACCCAAGATTCGGTAAACACCACGTACGCGCTCCTCAATGTTGATGTCGGTCCGGAAAAGACAATGGATGCGGCAATCCGTGCGGGGATCTCTCCGGAGACACCCGGATTGGAGGCAGTGCCTGCCAATGTGCTCGGTCCGGCATCACTCACCCCCATGGACCAACTGCGGGCCTACGGGACAATTGCTGCCCAAGGGGTAAAACACGAACCGTATTTGATTGCTGAAATTCACGATGTTGATGGACGGGTGATCTACCGCGCGCAAAGTGAAAGTGAACGGGTTTTTGATCGCGATGTGATTGCCGATGCGACCTTTGCGATGCAACAGGTCGTCAATCAGGGAACCGCCCACTGGGCCGGAGAAAATCTCGGACGGCCAGCCGCCGGTAAGACCGGTTCATCGGAAGATTACCGCTCAGCCTGGTTCGCTGGTTTCACCCCGCAGCTGGTTACTGTGGTGGATATGTATCAGGTGGGTCCCGATGGGGAAGAAGAAGAACTCACCCCCTTTGGAGGAGTCAACCCGATTGCGGGCGGAACCTACCCGGTACGGATTTGGACCGAATATATGCGCGCGGCCCTCGGTGATGAAGAGGTCATTGCCTTCCCCCAGCCCACCCGGCAAAGTGCAACTCCCTCCCACGCGCCGAGCACTCCCTCCAGTGAGGAACCTGAAGAGAATCGCACGCCCAGCGCACCGCCGGCAACGCGGCTTCCCGAACCGCCACCCAGTCAGGCACCGGTCCCCTCACCGACTCAGGCACCACCACGGCCGAGTGAATCACCAAAGCCACCGGTTCCAATCCCACCGGGTGATGAGCCACAAACAGAGTCGGCACCGCGCTGGGTTAATGATCTGACCTCGTGGTGGTTCAGTTTGGGTATCCGCGCTGGATGACAGCGGCCCGTACCGTGGGTTAGCATGGTGCATTGCGTGCATTGACGTGCACGCACGCAACAACCCTCCTGTCACGGAAGGACCGTGACCGCAAAGTCCAAAGGAGGTGGGGTTAATTTATGCGTACCTATGAACTGATGATTATCATCGACCCCGAGGTTGATGAACGCACCGTAGGTGAAACTCTCGAAAAGTTCCTGCAGCCAATTCAGGAAGATGAAGGCAGCAGCGTCGAGGTTGATATTTGGGGCAAGCGTCGGCTCGCCTACGAAATCAACAAGCGCTTTGAAGGCATTTACGTGGTCTTGAACTTGACCACGAGCCCACAAGCCGCACAGGAGCTCAACCGCAAACTCGGACTTGCCGAGTTCGTGATGCGCACCAAGCTCATCCGTCCCGACGCGAAATAGCGTCAACCCATCCAGCTGAGATTGAGGAAATCCGATGGCAGGCGACACCTACCTCACCATTGTTGGCAATCTGATTGCGGACCCCGAACTGCGTTATACCAATTCTGGCGCACCGGTGGCGAATTTCACCGTCGCGTCAACTCCGCGAACTTTCGACCGGGAAACACGCGAATGGAAAGACAGCGAAACGCTGTTTATGCGCTGTTCAGTCTGGCGTGACTACGCGGAAAACGTTGCCGAATCCCTCACCAAGGGAGCACGTGTGATCGTCTACGGACGTATCGTGCAGCGCAACTGGGAATCCCAGCAGGGTGAACGCCGCAGCTCGGTGGAAATGCAGGTCGAAGAAGTCGGCCCGGCATTGCGGTTCGCAACCGCGAAAGTTGAGCGCGCCCAGCGTGGCTCATCTTCCTTCGCCGGCGGTCAAAACCAGTTTGGCGGAGCCAACGCCGGTGGCGGTGGTGGTTTCAATGCCGCGCCAGCCGGTGGCTCTCAGCAAGACCCGTGGGGGACGCAGGGCTCAACATTCGACGATGATCCCCCCTTCTAATCCGCTGCCCAATGGCACCTTGAACGCTGAAGGAGAATAACTATGGCGAAGCCACAACTTCGCAAACCGAAGAAAATGATGGCACCGATCAAATCGGTGAAGATCGGGAAAATTGACTACAAAGACACCGCGACCTTACGGAAATTTATTTCTGATCGCGGCAAGATCCGTGCGCGCCGCGTCACCGGTGCCTCGGTCCAAGAGCAGCGCACCATCGCCAAGGCCGTGAAGAACGCTCGGGAAATGGCACTGCTGCCCTACACCGGAAGCCACCGCTAAGGAGACAAGGAGAGAAAATGAAACTCATTTTGACCCATGAAGTCTCCAACCTCGGCGCTGCTGGCGACGTGGTTGAGGTTAAAGACGGCTACGGTCGCAACTACCTGCTACCGCGCGGATTGGCGACTCCGTGGACCAAGGGTGCCCAGCGCCAGATTGACCAGATGCGTGCCGCCCGTAAGGCCCGTGAGATCGCATCGGTGGAGGACGCACGTGCACTGCGTGACGCCCTGGCTGAACGCCCCGTGGATATCACCCAGCGCGCCGGTGAATCCGGCCGCCTGTTCGGGGCGGTATCGTCCAAGGATGTTGCTGCGGCGGTTAAAGAACAGCTCGGCAAGACCATTGACCGTCGTACCGTGCAGTTCATCGAACCGATCAAGTCGGTTGGAAACTATCGTTGCGAAGTCAAGCTGCACCCCGAGGTCCAAGCTCAGGTGCAGCTGCGTGTGAAGGCTGCAAAGTAACACACCGCGAGGAACTAATTCCCAAGGCCCGCCGCTAAGCGGCGGGCCTTTGGGCTGTCTGGGCAGGAGGATCGCGGATAACATCACCCCACATTGCGATCGTGGTATCGACTCACGTGCGATCGGCTCCCCACGGGTCATACGGCAGCTGCAAATGTCGCAAAAACCCCGGATTATTGCCTGTTTCGCACCATGGCACGCAACGACGCGACCGGGAGCTAAAGCCCGTAGTCTCAACGATGAGAGAGTAAAGGAGTAGCAATGTCTGATACCACCGCACACGCCTACACTTCCGTTTGGGATGATCTGGCGGAAGTGGAATTCTCCCAGGGATATCTGCAGGCGGGTGACTACCGTACCCGCTATCTCCATGCTGGCAGCGACGACAAGCCGTTACTGTTACTGCTGCACGGTGTGACGGGCCACGCGGAAGCCTACGTGCGGAACCTGGCAGCCCACGCTGAACATTTCAACACCTATGCCATTGATTTTATTGGCCATGGCTACTCCAGCAAACCCGAGCATCCGCTGGAAATCAAACACTATGTCAACCAGGTACTGCAGGTCATTGCCGCCCTGGGATACGACTCGGCATATATGTCGGGTGAATCATTGGGCGGGTGGACCACCGCACGGCTCGCCCAGCTGCATCCAGACAAGGTTGAACGGATCGTTTTGAACACCATGGGCGGCACGATGGCCAATCCAAAGGTGATGGAGCGGCTGTACACCCTATCGATGGAAGCCGCGAAAGATCCCTCCTGGGAGCGCGTCAAAGCCCGTTTGGAATGGCTGATGGCCGACCCCACCATGGTGACTGCGGATCTGATCCGCACCCGTCAGCGCATCTTCGAGCAGGATGACTGGCCGATGGCCTGTGAGATGAATATGGCGTTGCAAGATTTAGAAATCCGTAAACGCAATATGCTCTCCGATGAGGATCTGGCCTCCATTACCGCACCGGCAATGGTGCTGTGGACCACCAAGGATCCCTCCGGGCCGGTTGATGAAGGGGCTCGCATCGCGGATTTGCTCCCCAACGGAAAACTCGCGGTCATGGATAACTGCGGACATTGGCCGCAGTACGAAGATACCGAGACCTTCAATAAGCTCCACCTGGACTTCTTGTTGGATCGCTAAGTGCCGCCCGCATTTTTGCGCGTTACTACCCAACAGCCGTACTCGCTGCCAGCTAGCTGGCATCCCCAGAGGAGAACACCTCATGACATTTGCACTCGTGACTATGTCCCACTCTCCGCTGCTTGAACATGCTGATCCACCCCAAGCGGTGGTCGATGCGGTCCAAGGAGCCTTCGCTACCGCCCGTGACTTCGTGCACGATTTCAATCCGGATCTGATTATCAACTTCGGTCCCGACCATTACAACGGTTTCTTCTACGATTTAATGCCGCCGTTTTGTGTTGGATTCGGTGCGGTTGGAACTGGAGATTACAACTCCTATGACGGGGAGCTGAATGTTCCCGAAGAGATACCGCTACAACTGTCGCAATACCTTATTGACCATGACTGTGATGTGGCGATCTCCCGACGCATGGAAGTTGACCACGGCGCAGTCCAACCAATGGAGATCCTCTACGGTGACATCTCCAACCTGCCGGTTATTCCGATTTTCATTAACTCGGTTGCCCGTCCCTTCACCAAGATGCGCCGGGTACGGTTACTTGGCACCCTTGTTGGAGACTTCTTCAAAACCTGGGCGCAAGAAAACGACAAGAAAATCCTGTTTATCGGATCTGGTGGCCTATCGCACGAACCGCCTGTCCCACAGTGGGCGACCGCCACTGAAGAACAGCGGGCCTTTCTACTCGCCGGACGTCACCCCACCCAAGAGGCACGCGCTGCACGTGAAGCAAATACGATCGCAACCGCGAAAGCCTTCGCGGCTGGCAAGGCCGATATTCGGGATTTAAACCCCGAATGGGATGGCGCCTTCATGGATGTGTGCCGCAGCGCAAATCTGGAAGAATTCGACAAGCTGACCGTTGAAGAGATGGACCGTGATGCGGGACGCTCCTCCCATGAG
>JAUNVN010000088.1:6005-6899 GCA_030537655.1 Bowdeniella nasicola
TTCGTACCTGGGTGGCGGCGTTCTCCGCGATGCGCGCGGCCAGTGGTCGCTACGAAATCACCAGCGAATTTTACAAACCAATTCGCGAATATATTGCGGGCTTCGGTGTGATGACGGCGGCGATGTCGCAGTGACCACACGCAGTGAACAACTCCGCCAGGCGGCAATCGATTTGCAAACCGCGACCCGGACGGCCACGCCCATTGAGCCGTTGCGTCACCGGATTGCTGATCTGTCGCTGGCGGAGGCCTATCAGATCCAACAGCTGCAAGAACGCAGTCTGATCGCCGCCGGTGAAGTGGTTGTTGGCCGCAAAGTTGGCCTCACCTCCTTTGCGATGCAAGAGCAGCTGGGCGTGAGCGAACCCGACTTTGGGTTCTTTACTGCCTCGGTGCTCTATGGCGCTGACGCCACGGTGGATGCCTCCAAGCTCATCAGTCCGAAAGTCGAACCGGAATTTGCGTTCAAACTCGGCACTGACCTCACCGGTCCCACCACCCTGAGCGAGGCCGCAGCAGCCATTGCTTCGGTACATGCCGCAATCGAAGTGATCGACTCGCGGATTGAAAACTGGAATATCACCCTGGTTGACACGGTCGCCGATAACGCATCCCTTGCCGCGGTGGTCCTCAGCGATGACCCGTTGGATGTGGACGTGGCCAACCTGGGTGAGATTGCATGCGAACTGAAAATTAACGATGAGCGTGTCGGTCGTGGCTACGGTCGCGATGTGCTCGGTGACCCGGTGGCAGCTGTGGCGTGGTTGGCCACCACTTTCGGTGAGCAGGGTGTGACCTTGCGAGCTGGCGACATTATTTTACCCGGTTCGTTTTGCGCAGCCCACGGCGTGGAACCGGGAATGCGTGCAAGTGCAGATTTTCGTGATCTCGGCGC
>JAUNVN010000089.1 GCA_030537655.1 Bowdeniella nasicola
GACGGGAGAGTATGATTAGCGAAGGTGTTGACTTTACCAGAAGGCATTGAAGTGATAAAAGCTCGCACGAATTCACTTATTGCGGTTTGCGCAACAGACCGCGTGCCAAGGTTGTCTACCAGAGCGTCGACGTTGATCGAAGCATATCGATAGAGCGTGGCTGAAGAAAACTCTACTGTTCCCATCATGCCTGCACCGGCATCAGCATCTTCGGACTGAGACTTGACATCATCGACCGCGGTAAAGAAATCGAATTCGTGCGCGGCATTGTGGGTTGAGATAGCGTGTGCGACCTGACAAGCTGCATCGACGTTGGCATCCGGCCAGTCAGCTACCATTCGACCAAAGAGCGCCAAATCGATAGAGTTCTCGCCCCGTAACGCGGCCTTGGCAACCTTCTTGTCTATGGCGCGGTCTTCATGCGCAGCAGCAACCGCTTCATCAGCCAACAGTCCCACCTGTGCATTTGATAGGAAGAGAAGATACCCCGTAACTTTGAGCTGCCCATTCTTATCGAGCTTAACCTTCACCCCGGTAGCGGTTACCACAGCTTCGGCTAACTCTGGGGCACGATCAGCTAAGGATGCGTCGCGCTCAATGATGGCAGCAGTTACCAGATCGACAATATGTACTGTGCGCTGGGCGCTTTCCTCGGAGGAGAGGTTGACGGTAAAGGTCTCGCGCACGGCTCGCTTCCACGCTTGCGAAGAAACTCGCAACCGGGAAACTCCGCCATAAATGGCGGTTTTCGGGCTGCCGTTCTCATCGCGGTTGATGCAGCTAGGCGGCACACTTTGTAGCACGTGGATGTCAACAAATTTGTTATGCATTGGTTGACCCTTTCTTGGATGTGGTATCGGTGGGTTTTTCGGTTTGTGGCAGGCGGCTGAAGATCCGAGCCCATTGCAGACGAACTTTCGCAGGCCCGCCGGGCAATTGGTATCGGTAGAGGTCATTGGCGAATCCGCCGTAATCAAAACCGAGATCGGCCGATCTTAACTGACCAACCAGACCTCGGGCATGGTGAACCAGCTCGCGTTCACTAGAGGAAGTGACCAGGGCTTCGAATCGACGTTGCACGGGGCTGATCTCACTACCGGAAGCAGAACTATCTGAGAGCTTGCGAATTGCCGTCGCAAAGGGGCGGGATGCTACGTGCATGGGGGAAGATTTGCTTTGTTGATGGATGGCGTACAAGCACATCGCATGGTGCACGGCAATTTCCCGATAGGTAGGGGCATCAAATTCACAATCGTGATCGCGCGGAACCGCGGTCAGTTCCCAAATCTCTGGATTTGATCCAGGCGGTTCGCTAATCGCATGGCGGAGCGCTGCCATCTGGGCGCGCGCTCGAGAGTTGTCACCCAAGATGGAGCTTTGCAATCTGGTTAATCGGGCTTCTACAAGTCTGCCGACATAGGATTGATTCATCAGTTCGGGATCGGTCATATCAGACTCCTGGCCTAGTCGTGTTCAGAGGATATCTGTGCTGGGGAATCGTGAGACTCCGGCACCACTAACGATGAATTAGCGTTGGATTCAGCGTCAGGAAGGGCTCTTTTCAATGCGGCATAGAACCGTCCCAGCGCTGTGCCAACATTCATGACACCCATTCTGGTCTCGGTCCCGCGATACGCCGATGGAGAAACACCCTCAAGGGTTTCTTGTGCCATGGATATCGCCAGTGAACGTAGTCTGTGTTGCAGCTTAACTAACGCTGATCCACCATCTTCACTCGCTGAGCTCAGCCAAGTTCGAAAAAGCCCCTCAGCCTCGAAAAGATAGGTCATCTCCAAGGACCGGCCGGTTGCAGTGGCCACATCAGGATCAGCACCGGCTGCAGATGCAAGGTTGGCACTAAAGTGATTGATTGTTCGCCCGACGGCGATAGTAGTTTCCAATCCGTCACTTACCATAGCTGTGATCTTTGGACTAGCTTGTAGGATTGCTTCCGGAAGCAAAACCTGATCAGACACCCATTCGTCATACACCGCATCCTGGGTACCAAAGGTCATTGATGCCAGGGCCACGGTGGTGATAGGGCCCAGCAAATGTGCGATATCGGGATACTCGCGGCGCAGGCGTTTGGCAAAGGTGAGCGTATCCGATGGTAGCTTTTGCGGTACTTGGTCGCCGGATACGGCCTTAGTAAAACCGGCTAACTGAGGAATGAGTGCGCTTAACCCACTCCAAATTACACGGTGTGGCCAGAACTTTTGCGGCATGTAAATTACCGCTTTTTCTTTTCGGCTTTGTGCAGCTGAATAATTCCAGGCAGTCATCGGTTCAACCGTTTGCCGGTTCTGAGGACGGATCCGATCGCCCTGGCAGACCAGCACCGCGTGCACATATTCCTCCCCAACTAGCCGAACCCGCCGGGATTGCCACGTGTAGGATTCCACCGGTCCTTGGGGTTCAACCCCATCGGGCGCGGCAGTGGTTTGATCTTGCTGGGGTTTTTCCCACGGGGGCAGATCTCGGTCAATGTCGGCACAAGCAGCCGCGGTATTGAGGGTATCCGCTGGGATTAGATTGAGAAGAAGAGTTTCCCACAGGTTACGGCCAACGACGTAAATGATCCCTAGTTGGCCGGCCCATCCGGTTCCGATCCCGTACCCTTTTCCGCTCTTGACTCGCGGATCACCGACTGCTCCGGAGTGAATTCCAGAAACGTCATAGGCATGGCAGGCAACCAACCACCGAGACGCCTGTGCCCAGGTAAGGGTAGATAATCCCCTGCCTCGACTCATGGTGAGAAAAGCATTGCCCGGCGCATCTTGCACGAGCGCACTCAGCTCGTTCCATTCGCCTTTTTTGGTGCGCAGGTCTGCTACCTGGAAGAAAGGCTGGCTCGGATGACGCACATCGAAGCGGTCTTCAAAATGGGTGAGGTAATCACGCACAAGGGCCAGAGATTCATTGCGATTATCCCAGATGTAACGCCAGTCATCTAGGGTACGCGGACCGAGCATTGCGCGGTGCATAATGGCCAGTAACAGGCGCAATATGGCGATATCCTGGGTTTCAAAATCTCCAGAGAGTTGGGCGAATTCATCGGTCTTGGAGAATAACTCGAGTAGGGAGACCTCGCTGGTTGTACCAGATGTCTCCAGTACACGAATCCATGGTTCGTGCAGGAGATTAAAGCTACCTGTACTCATCGTCGACAATCTGAATTCCCTCCGTTGGTGAATATTTGAGCACGTATCCTGCCAACTGAGCCCGATTCGACTGCAATGGGAGGACGAGTACGCCTTTAAGGATACGTGAGCTTTGCCAGGCTGGAAAATAATATTTCTTTTCTAACTCATTGATTGCCCTGTCAAGCACGTCACCGCGGTTGAACTGCGCTGGCAACCGTACTGCGCTCCGGGCAAGGCGCTTAGCAAGCACAGGTGGTGGGGCGGCGTGGATAGAGATTTCCTCGCCGCCAAGATGAGGGAGAAGACGATAGGTGGCGGCGCCGTCGTACGAAATTAAAATTACCGCGATGGAATCTGCGCCATCGCGCACCGCAGCGCGTGCCACGTGATTGGTAGTGCGCTCTTCGGCGCTTGCGAAGGTATACCAATCGGTCAAGTCGGTGCGTGGGCTGGGGGTGGCAGGAGGGGCGAGGGCGAAGGTCTGGGCGCCGCGCAGAGCAGTATTGATGCGCGAATCGCGCTCGGCTATGGCTGGCGCCATGGACGTGCGCCAATTGGGCGGGAGGGTAATGCCGGTTTGGTCGTAGACCGCGGACATGAGCTCGACAGTGGAGTCGGGGATGGTTACGGGACGGTTGCTCGATAGGTAAGGCAGCAGGGTGAGGGCGGTCTTAGCGAGGGTACGCGGATGGTAGATGAAGGCCGCACCGCGCTCAAATTCCGGCTCTGTCTCAGGATCACTGGGCAGGCAATCGAGTACGCAAATTGGCTCCGATAGCGCGGTGGGTCGGCTCCGATTTGGGTGGCGGTGGAGGCGGCCCATGCGCTGCAGGAGGAGATCCATGGGCGCGAGATCAGTAATGAGTAGGTCAAAATCAATATCAAGGGATTGCTCGATTACTTGGGTTGCCACCACCACGAATCGCTGCGGCCGCTGGTCGGGTCCGGCGGCTTTGCCGAAATGCTTGAGCAGCCAGGCGTCATTGGCCTGCCGGTCGGCTACCGTGAATCCGGCGTGCATGAGCCGCAGATTCTCGCCGAATCGGCTGCGTAGTTCTCGGTAGGTTTGCTGTGCCCGCCGCACGGTATTGCGTACGACGACGGCGCACCCGCCTTGTTGTAAGGCGTTTTCCAGGTAATCGGCCAAGGGCTGATTCTCGGGCAGGCGGGAGAGGTGAATGGTTGAAGTGCGGTCTGAGCGGGGAAGTTGGCGGACGTCGATGTGCTTAGCGGTGGCGGTGGTAATCGCCGGGTAGCTGGCGGGCAGTTCAGGTCCGTTGGGGAGTTCGGGGGTGCTCGGTTTGTTACGGGAAGATAGTTGCGCGCGGCGCTCAGCCCAGGAGAGGCCGCGCTGGGTGGCCAAGGATGACGATCGAGGGGGCGCGGATGGGGCAAGGTGGATGCGCCGGCCCTGTTGGTAGGCCTGGGTAAAGCGATGGCGGGCGCTTGCTGAAAGCGTGGCGGAGAGCATGATGATGGGGGTGCCGTAGGACGCCAGCCAGCGCAAAGTGGATTCGAGGAAGGTGACCATGTACTCCGAATAGGAGTGGACCTCGTCCAGGATGAGGACTTTGCGGGCTAGGCCCAGGTGGCGTAGCTCTACATAGCGTGATTTCAGGCCTGCGAAGAGGACGTGGTCGATGGTAGTGACGACAAAATCGGCAAGCACTGACTTGCGCCGTCCCGATAGCCAAGGCAGGGCGACGATTTGCTCGGGGTCTTCCTCCAGCGGCAGGCGGGACATGAGTGCATCGTGAATTTTCCACCCCTCCTGGCGCAGGGCGGCAAGGGAATCCTCAAGGTCGGCCGCGCCATGTTGTAGGGCGGTGGCGTACGTTTGGTCAGATTCGTAGGCGCGCGAGATATTGCCCAGCCAGTTGATGACGCGGGTGAACATCGCATTGGTGGTGGCTTGGGTGGGCAGCGCGAAGGCAATCCCGGTCCGGCCGGTGCGCGCGGCTAAGACTTCGGCCGCCATGAGGGCTGCTTCGGTTTTCCCGGAACCGGTGGCGTCTTCCAGAATGATCAGACCGCCGTTGGAATCGATCTCGCGGGCGATATCGAGAATCTGCCTTTGAGCAGGACTCGGTTGGCAGGTATCGGGCAATCCAAAGCGCGAGTGCAATAGCGCTTTGGCGTCGTCGTGCAAATCCCGGGCTTGCCAGGGAGCGGGCAGCTCGAAGCGAGCGAATGCCTCACGCGATCGTTCCGATTGCCCGGGGGAGGGGGTGTTTGACTGGGCGAGCGCCGTAGCCGGGAGATTCTGGAGCGGGAAGTAATCGGCATTCGAGGCCAGCCAGTCGGCCACCTCGGTGAGTGCTTCGAGTTGGACAAGCAGTGGTTGATGCCAGCTCATGTCGGAGCTGAGGGCAGTGAGCACCTGGGTGCGTTCGATTGCCTCGGTAATCGCTTGCTTTTGCGCGTGCCACCAATCGGCGCCGAGGAGTTGGGGGCGGTTGCAGGTGTCGTCCAGGCCGTCGCGAGTAAGGGGAATGCCGTGGTGTCCGCCGATTATGCTCGCGAGGGCCCGCAACTGCGGGAGGTTTTCCTCATCGCAGTAGCGTAGGAGGAGGGCTGCGCCGGCCAGAGAATGTGGGGCTTTATGTGCATGGATTTTCGGAATCTCGGGAAACCGGAGGCCAGCGCGTTCAGTTAGATGGGCGAGTGCTGGTACTTTTTGCTGAAAAACCGGCGTCAGCTTGCCGATGTCATGGCTAGCAGCGCAGAATCCAGCAACTTTTCTGAACTGGGTCCGCGCATAAGAGGGCGGCGGCTGATGGCAGTGGTCAGACGGGGGCGGGAACTGCGCAAGGATGAGCGGATCGAGGGCATTGCCCAACCAGTGATCGATTAAAAAATACATGGTCTGCTCAGCATCGCGCAGATGGGTAGCCAGTGGCAGCCACTGCTCAACCTCCCCGCCACGCGGAAACGATTTGGCCCAGCCAGTGGTTTCTCCCCAGTGAGATACGCTTCGCTCCATGGTGCAACTGTAGCGCGCGCTACCGCTTACTCAAGAGGCCTGTGGATAATTTGTACGACGTCGTCCTGCGCGCGATGAGCCCTGGGTCAATGCGAATTAATCATGCCGGGGCCAGGTGCAATGCGCGGTGAAAATGCGGGTCTACACGTGGAGTCGGTGTGGTTGGACCTGTCGCTGGCGGGGAGGTGGGATGTCCGGCACGATATTCGATGTCGTTGCTGTGAGAGCCCGCGTTACCATCGACTATTTCCTGTCCGTGGTGAGCGATGTGGACCTGTGCTGGGTTTTGAGCGCGCGATTCTCCGGTGATCATAAGTGTCTTGCGGGCAAGGTCGCGAGGGTTGACAGAAATCCATGACTCAGGAAGCGATTACCCTGTTCATTAGAAATTAGGGCAGAGAAATATTGTTGCCATGCCTAGCTCGAACACTCCACAGTTTAAGATATTTTAAAATACAGGCAAAGTGTACTGAGAGGTTGAGATCATGGGGCTGGAAAGCAAATACGAGATCATCTTCATTCCACATTTCGCTCAAGAACGCGAATACACCGACGTCACGATTGACGAAAAGGTATTTCGCATCGCACACGATGGGCTCAAGAAAGAGTCGAATACTGACCCG
>JAUNVN010000090.1 GCA_030537655.1 Bowdeniella nasicola
CTTTTGCTGCAGTCTTTTTCGCAGCACTCGTGGTTTTCTTGGCACCTGCCTTGGTGCTACTCGCGGACTTCTTCGCGCTCGTAGCCGCCTTAGCGGTGGACTTCTTCGCCGCGGTCTTTTTGGCCGGTGCCGCCGCTTTTGCTGCAGTCTTTTTCGCAGCACTCGTGGTTTTCTTGGCACCTGCCTTGGTGCTACTCGCGGACTTCTTCGCGCTCGTAGCCGCCTTAGCGGTGGACTTCTTCGCCGCGGTCTTTTTGGCCGGTGCCGCCGCTTTTGCTGCAGTCTTTTTCGCAGCACTCGTGGTTTTCTTGGCACCTGCCTTGGTATTACTCGCGGACTTCTTCGCGCTCGTAGCCGCCTTAGCGGTAGTCTTCTTCGCGCGTGCCGTCACCTTGGTTGCGGCGGCGGACTTAGATGTGGGCTTAGTATCGTCGGACACGTGCAGCCTTCCCAGCAGAGGACATGATAAAAGCGGCAGCCTGCCGGCCGCCGCTTACAATTATACACGTTAGCAGAGAGTTCCTTGACTGGCAAATGCAAAAATATCTCCGATTCGGACCTAAATTCGCGGATAGTACCCGGTAGTTATGGACAGGAAAAGACCGGGGCTGGCAATCCAACCCCGGTCTTTTGCTTACCTATCAGCGTAATCCGATAGCGGCGGACATGAGCAGGTGAGATTCCGGTCTCCCCATGCACCGTCGATACGACGCACAGGCGGCCAGTATTTCGATGCGACAGCTTCGCGATAGATATCGCGATCTTCACCGTCACGGGAGATAGCCTTCGCTCCCGCATAGACCGCTTCCTCACGACTGTAGGGGTGGTCCCACTGCGCTACCATCGTGCAGGCCGCGGTATGCGGTGCGTTGACTAGCGGATTATCATCAGCTGGCCACGTTCCGTCTTTCACGGCCATCGCTTCGGCATGGATGCGGATCATCGCCTCACAAAAACGGTCGATCTCATCCTTATCTTCGGACTCGGTCGGTTCGACCATCAACGTTCCTGCGACGGGGAAGGACATGGTGGGCGCGTGGAAACCGTAATCCATCAGCCGTTTGGCGACATCATCGACCGTAATCCCTGTTTCGGCCTTCAATGGACGCAGATCCAAAATGCACTCGTGAGCAACCGTGTCGTTTTGCCCCTTGTAGAGTACCGGGAAGTACGCGTCTAGCCGCTTCGCGATGTAGTTCGCCGAGGCGACTGCCGTTGCGGTCGCTTGACGCAAGCCGTCAGCTCCCAAGAGCGCGAGGTAGGCCCAGGGAATGGGCAGGATCGAGGCAGATCCGTAGGGTGCTGCTGATACTGCTCCCTCATGGCGCTCATCAAGGTAGCGATGTCCCGGCAGGAAGGGCCGTAGGTGTTCACCAGCCAGGACGGGTCCGACTCCCGGTCCCCCACCACCGTGCGGGATCGCGAAAGTTTTGTGCAGGTTCAGGTGGGATACGTCGCCGCCGAACTGGCCGGGACGTCCCACCGCTACGAGGGCGTTCAAATTCGCCCCATCGATATACACCTGGCCGCCGGCGTCGTGGACAATATCGCATACCTCACGCACCGTACTTTCATACACCCCGTGGGTTGAGTGGTAGGTAATCATGATGCATGCGAGCGTATCGGCGTATTGTTCGGTCTTCGCTCGTAAGTCATCGATATCGATATTGCCCTGGTCATCACAGGCCACTACCACGACTTTCAGGCCGGCCAAAACTGCCGAAGCCGCATTGGTGCCGTGCGCTGATGCGGGAATGAGACAGATTCGCCGGTCAGAATCGCCGCGGGAATCGTGATAGCCGCGGATAGCCAGCAGGCCGGCGAATTCACCTTGAGCGCCCGAATTTGGTTGCATTGAGCCGGCATCATAACCGGTGATCGCGGTTAACCAGTCGGTGAGTTCAGCTACCAGTTCATGATAGCCAGCGGCATCCTCACGGGGACAAAATGGATGCAAATTCGCGAAATTCGGCCACGTGATTGCTGCCATCTCGACCGCGGAATTCAGTTTCATGGTGCATGAACCAAGCGGAATCATGCCACGATCTAGAGCATAGTCCCGATCCGATAACCGTCGCAGATAGCGCATTAACCGTGTTTCGGTGTGATGGGTGTTGAACACCGGGTGGGTGAGATAGTCCGCTAGCCGTTCCCGCTTCACCCCGAGACTGAATTCCCGCTGCGGTGTGTCCTTGCCGCCGTACTCACTGAGCACCTCGATGAGCGTATCGATGGTTTCGGTACTCGTCGTTTCATCGACGCTAATGCGTAGCACCTCACCGGTGTGAAAAACCAAGATGCCACGTTCGTAGCATGCTGCCTTGGCTTCATGTGCTCGCTCTCCCAGTTCGACTTGTAACGTGTCGAAAAACGCGTCATGGGTTAGGCGTAGTCCAGCAGCGGTAAGACTTTCAGCCAATGAAACCGCCTTGGCGTGCACCTTGCGGGCAATCTCCGCCAGTCCCCTTGGGCCGTGCCAGACCGCATACATCGATGCCATCACGGCGAGCAGTACCTGTGCGGTGCAGATATTCGAGGTCGCTTTTTCGCGGCGAATATGCTGCTCCCGTGTTTGCAGTGCCAACCGGTAGGCGGGATTGCCATCAGCATCTTTTGATACCCCAACTAGCCGGCCCGGCAGTTGGCGCTGGAGTTTTTTCCGCACTGCGAGATAGCCCGCATGAGGTCCGCCGTATCCCATCGGCACGCCAAAACGTTGAGTGGAACCAGCAACAATATCAGCGCCGAGAGAACCAGCACTCGGCAAAAGGGTTGCCGCCAGCAGGTCCTGAACGACAATCACTTTCGCGCCAGCACCGTGCGCGGCCTCAATTACCGCACGCATTTCGTCAGTTTCGCGCACATGCCCCGATGCCCCAGGATATTGCACTACCACAGCAAAGACGTCATACATATCCGTCCCGGCACTCAGATCCGAGACTTCAACCTGCACGTCAGTAGCTGTCGTACGGGTGGTCACCACATCCATGGTTTGGCCAAACAGATCCGCATCAACCAACACCTTGGAGCCTTTGCGACTGGCACGGCGGGCAAGGGCAATAGCTTCGGCAACTGCGGTGCCCTCATCGAGCATTGATGCGCCAGCCACGTCCATTCCAGTAAGGTCAGCACACATGGTCTGGAAGTTCAGCAAGGCTTCCAGCCGTCCCTGGGAAATTTCGGGCTGGTAGGGCGTATAGGCCGTATACCATGCGGGATTTTCCAACACATTGCGCGAAATCACCGCGGGTGTATGAGTTCCGTAATATCCCTGGCCAATCAGGCTGGTATGCACCGTATTCTTTTCAGCATATTCAGCCAGTCGGGCAAGAACCTGCGCTGGCGTATGCTGCGTCGGTAAGCCCGCGTCCCACTCTGATTCCATCACCGAGGAGGGAACGGTGTGAGTTAATACCTCTTCGAGGTTGGTTAATCCGAGCTCAGCGACAATCTCATTCAGTTCTGCGCCCGTTGGCCCTATATGGCGGGGCGTAAACGATGATGTCACGCGTTTCCACCTGCCGTGAGTTCACCGTAAGCTTGCGCATCAAGCAGGTTCGCTACCGACGCGACATCAACCTTAAATAACCATCCCTCTCCGAAGGGATCGGAGTTGACCAACTCGGGGGAATCGACCACCGCTTCATTGACTTCAGTGACCGTGCCACTGGCCGGTGAGATCAAATCCGAGACCGATTTCGTCGATTCAATCTCGCCACAATTCTCCCCGGCCTCAACCTCGTCTCCAACTTCGGGAAGATCAACATAGACGACATCGCCGAGAGCTTCGGCAGCGAAATCGGTAATACCGACGACACCATCATCGGTCAACCATTCGTGGTCGGAAGAGTATTTTCGATCGGTGGGAAAAGACATCTGTGTCTCCTTGTTCTCCAGGTGGGTTACTTCTTACGAGCATAAAACGGCAGCGGCACTACCGTCATCTCTTGGGTTTTTCCGCGCACGTTCACTTCCACGACACGATCGAGCTCAGGTGCGGGCAACTGCACCCGTGCCAGAGCGATCGGATATCCCAGGGTCGGTGAAAGAATTCCCGATGTCACAACGCCGACCTCCTGGCCGTCAACAGTGATGGAAGATCCAGCACGTGCGGCACGTCGTCCACTACCGCGTAGTCCGATGAGCGTGTATCGGGCCTGTCGGTCTGCTAAGGCCTGGCTGCCGACAAAATCGTGATCGAACTTCACCATGCGGCCCATGCCGACGTCGCCGGGAGTTAGTTCGGCGCTGAGCTCATTGCCATACAGCGGCATTCCCGCTTCTAAACGCAGCGAATCACGGCAGGCCAGTCCACACGGTGCAATCGAATGATCAGCCCCGGCATCCATCAGGTGATTCCACAGCGCAGCCGCCTGATTCGCCTCGCAATAAATTTCAAACCCGTCTTCGCCGGTGTAGCCAGTGCGGGCGATGAGCATATTGTTACCTTGATACGTTGCCGGCTGCACCGAGTAGTACTTCATCTGTGCAATGTCGAATCCGATAGCCTGCATTACAGCGACGCTGTTGGGACCCTGCACCGCAAGAATTGCGCGTTCGCGGGTGCGATCGGTAACCGCAATGGACTCATCAATCTCCGCACAACGGGAGCGGACTTTACGCACGACAACCTCACGGTTTGAGGCGTTTGCGACAACCAGGAACTCAGTTTCAGCCAACCGGTAGACAATCAGATCGTCGAGAATTCCGCCTTCTGAGCTGGTGAGCATTGAATATTTTGCACGGCCGATGCTCATTTTATCCATTGGGGATATAAAACAGCGGTTCAGACCGGCAGCAGCGTTGGCGCCGGTAACGAAAATTTGTGCCATATGGGACAGATCAAATAGTCCCACCGCAGTGCGCACACTGTGATGTTCAGCCAGGTGTGAAGTGTAACGCAGTGGCATATTCCACCCCGCGAAATCCGTTAACTGGGCCCCAGCGGCCACATGGATATCGTGCAGCGGAGTGGAAAGTAGTGAAGATTCTGAGGTCATGGGCAGCTCCGTCCTTGGATCGTGTCCCCCTACCAGTGGGGTGGCGTGCCGGCAGGCCAGCCGCTACTAACCTATAAAACCTGTGGGGGTCCTCACCACCATACCGCGTGCGTTTGTGCTTCGGGTTGTGACTTTTGCCCGCGTCGGCCTGAAGGTTCAGCCCACGGCGGCAACATCCCGGTATACACAGCCGCTCGCACCAACTGCGCTAACCGAATCGTGTGGTCGTAACGCAATGCCTGAGTGCATAACATTTCAGCACGTTCACTCGCCCCGCAATACCAAGAAAGGTAGGCGCCGATAGCACACGCATAGGCCGCTTGTGGATACGTTGTGCTCGCACTCACCTGTGACAGCACACGCAAATAGCCGGCGAATTCCGGCAACTTGCGGATAATCGCGCGGTGATAACTTGCCGCAATATCATTGCGCGTCACGGGGCGAAAACGCAGTGGAGCCTGTGGGTCCAGCACCACTTCATGTAAGAAGGCATCACGTAGGTGCGCATCGGTAAGTCCACATCCCACGGTACGCAGCGCTTCCAGCGAGGTCGGTTCTTCAGCGGTTGCTGCCCAGGCGTGTGCCATCTCGGTTGCTGTGGGCACACGCTCGCACGGTTGCGCACTTTGGTTTGGTTCAGCAAAGCGCAGGGCCTCAACTGATTGTTCGATGGTTGATCCAGCGGTGATTTGTGCTGCAGCAGTCGGCATGGCATGCCAGGTGGTGCGATCAACACGGGTTCGAAAAGCCCCTTGCCACCAAAGTTCCACCTCTGCTTGGAGTACTTGCACACCACCGTAAATCTCGATTTCTGCTGGCAACATTGCCAGGACCTGCGGTAATTCGAGGGCATCGGGTTGAACACTGGGAAATACCGTAATGATGACTGAAGTTGGCAGTGGTGGTCGTAACCGTGCAAGGCGAACATCCCAATCTTGCCTGCGCGGGGTGCGACGCATTGGCAGGTGGATAAGCGGCGCAAAATTAGGACTCGCATGCAGCGGTTGGATCGCGATGCTCCCGGCAGGAATGTATCCAAGGGTATGCGGGATTATGGCTGAAGCTGACAGTAGTTGTGTGCGGTGGTCATGGGTGAGATGCGAAATGGTCATAGGATCCACTTTCGGCTGCACAACCGCGAAACAATGCGCTACCTGTGGATGTCATGGAGCTGCGCATCATTGTGGATATTGCTAATGCCCGCCTAGGCTGTGGGTATGTCACGTGAAGACCAATTACGCGAAGCGATCACCCAGCGACTGGCAGCTATCTTGGCTCAGGTTAGCGACGAGTTTGCATCGATCCATCCGGCTGCTGGCAACTTTTTCCCACCTGCATCCCAATTATTACAGGGCGGCAAACGAATGCGTGCCATTCTTGCAGATGCTGGCTATCGTTGTGCACGCCAAAGTGATGTCCTCGCACCGGTCATTATTGAATTTGGCGTTGCGCTAGAGCTCTTTCAAGCTGCCGCTCTCGTTCACGATGACATTATTGATGATTCGGACTCCCGTCGCGGTCATCCCTCCGCACATGTGTACTTTGCCGGACTTAGCCCAAGCGATCGAGCACACGAGGCAACATCTTTTGGTCGCAACGGTGCGATTTTACTTGGCGATCTTCTTATCGTTCTGGCTGAGC
>JAUNVN010000091.1 GCA_030537655.1 Bowdeniella nasicola
TTTCGGCCCGCCTAGGGGCAAACGCGCCGACGGCGAGGGAAGCGGCCAGAGCAAGGAAGAGAACAATGATGACACTGCGCAGGTCAACCACCAAGCCAACCCCGCGAATGATCGCGACAATTGCCACTACCATCACCACACTCGCCCAACTCAATGTTGTTGTTCGCATTACTTCTCCTTTGGGTTACCTTCGGTTACGCTCGGATCTGCGCTTGAGTTTTCCGTGTCAGCAGGTGGGGGATTAGTCGAATCGAGGTAAACACTGCCAACGCCGAAGTCGATCGTAATTTCGCGCGCCGCTTGCGGATTTTTTACCGCCGCGGGTGTCCGTAATTCAAGGGGACTAGCAGCTGAGACGACATAAGCCTGGTAGGCCGGTGAGGGGAAATCCTCACATACTTGCCGCATTTGCTCCGAGGGGTCCTCCTCATCGGGGGAAACCGGCTCTTGCCAACACTGCTGTGTCCACGAACGCGCCGGAGTGGAGGTTATCGTGCCGTCACTAATTACCTGCCACCCGTCTTCAGCACTGAGTGACACCGACCCAAATCCCGTAATTTTAATCCGGTAATTATCCTCAGGAACTATATGCAACACCCACGACGCCACCGCGGAGCTCAAGGTTAGCGTTTTCGTGGCATCCATCTGAACTTCGCCAACACCGATGATGGCCGATACATCACCTTCGCCGCCGAAATGTCCGACGTGGAGGAGTTTGGCGTCACGATCAGCTAGTACGGACGTCGGGGTGTATACCGCGATGGTGGTGGCAGCGATCAGCGGCAGGACAAGGACCCAGCTGAGCGCCGTCAGCCATGTCCCCCGCAGTCCGCGTATCGCAGCAATAAGGAGTGCGCCGGCAATGATGGCAGTACCAACGCCCGCGGCGCTCAGCGCGATACCAAAGGTGCGTGGGCCTGTCAGTAACACCGTGGTTGCCCCAACAAGTGCAAGCGCGATACTCCCGGCGATAAACCGTGACGATACGGCTGGTTTCTTTACCCGTGGCGGGCGGCTATTGGTTGCGCTGATCGGTGGCTGCGTCATTGACACTCCAGGGGTGTGCGGAGGGGGACCAGAGGGATCGACCATCCTGTCGGGTTGAATTCGAGGTGGGGTTATTCCCTCCGTTGCTGCTTCGGCCGTGTCGGTTTTTGATCCACTGTGAGTAATGGGTGGCGGGCTGGGCAGGTGCACTGGTTTGCCATCTGCCGAAGTAAGGGGCCCAGCGGGTGTGTTCTTTTGTGATTCGCGGCTGCGCCTGCGGTGACCAGTGGCATAAAACAACGTGAGGATAACCGCGAGAATCACCACCACGGCGGGGAGAGTAATGGGGCCAAGAAACCACGGAAATATATTGACCATCCCGCGGCCGGAAGCCCCAAGGATGATCAGGATAGCCGCCCCCGCTACAGCCGCGTGCACTCGCCCGGCGAGAAGGTCTTCGCCGTGGATCCGCTCATCGCGATGTTCAGGAAGTAATAGCCATGCAAGTCCATAGGCTACCAGCGTCCAACTCGAGAACAGCACCAGGCAGATGAAAACGAAGCGGATCACCACCGGGGCATAGCCGAAACGGTGTGCGATTCCGGCACATACCCCGCCCACGAGGCGATCTTCGGTACGCCGATACGGTTGTGAACGCAGTGAATCAAAAAATCCCATAGCTCTATCGTGGCAACCACCAATCGTTGGCGCTATTGGGCATTCCCCTGAAAAACCCCTGAGATCCCCTGATATTTCCCTGGTATCACGGTGCTGTTGACCCAACGGGAGCGTATCCGTGTCACGATTTACCTATGAGCGATGACCAAGGGCCACTGAACACCGAGGAGCTACGTGCCCCGTGGATTGCGCCGCGCCCCGCCCTACGTCGCCCAGCGCACGCGCCGGCAGCTGGGGTGTGCGCCGCTCTTGCCCGACATCTTGGGGGGCACGTTGATGCCTGGCGAGCAGGTTTCGTTGGCCTGACCATCGTGGGTTTTGGTATTGGGATCCCGCTCTACCTGCTGGCAGTACTGGTGATCCCAAAGGAAGACGAGACGGTCAAAACGACAGCTCGGCTACGTCCACGCCTGCAGGTAAAAAACGGTCGAGTCATCCGCCGCCAACAACTGCTCCTGGCCGGAGTGCTCTGTGTGATCGCGGTGGTCCTCACCGGATGGACAACCGCTGTGATTCCCCTTTCCAGCCGCCAACTCGCGCTGATCCTTATCGCTGCGGGCGCGGCGATAATTTGGTCGGCGCGTCCGGGTGATGACGGTCCGCCAGCCACAGTGATGCTCATCACCGGCGGGGCAGGTGTGGTGATCGGGGTGCTGATGTTGATCTCAACGGATAACTCACCGCGCGCACTCATCTTCGGTACGGTCAGCACCGCTGCGGCGATTGTGGCGCTTAGTCTGACGTTTTACCCCCACGTGGTTGCTGGGCGGCACAAATTCCGCGCCGAGCGGGATGCACGTATCCGCGCGGCTGAACGCACCGCGATCGCGGCCCACCTGCACGACTCGGTATTGCAAACCCTCGCGCTAATCCGCTCGCGCGCCGATGACGCCGAGGAAGTACGTGCACTTGCTCGCGCCCAAGAACGTGATTTACGGCGCTACCTGTATGCCGACCGGGAAGGTGAGGCCACCAGTGCGGCGACAAAACTCGCGGGGATTGCGGCAAATATCGAAGACCGCTATCGCCAAGAAATCAGCGTGGTAATAACCGGTGATACTACTCCAACCACGGAGATTTCTACATTGCTCGCAGCAGTGAGTGAAGCATTAACGAACGCCTGTAAACACGCCGGGGGCGCCCCGATCTCGCTGTATGGTGAACTTGGTGAGACACGCTGCGAAATTTGGGTGCGTGATCGCGGGCCCGGTTTTGATCCACAGGCGATCGCCCCGGACCGGGAAGGAATCCGCACGTCAATTCGTGCCCGAATGGAATCAATTGGTGGGAGGGCTTCTATTCGCTCGCCGCTGGCCAGCGGTGGCACCGAAGTGCACCTAGCCTGGCAGGAACAGTGACAGGAGCAGGAATGCGTATCGTAATTGTCGATGACCACGCGATGGTCCGCACCGGTGTTGCCGCGCAATTGCGCAGCGCGCGGCCCAACTGGCAGGTGGTTGGCGAGGCGGCCAGCGTTGACGAAGCGATTGCCATCTTGCAGACCACCGCCTGTGAGGTCGTGCTCTTGGATGTACATCTGCCGGGAGGAAGCGGCGGAGGAGGAGTGGAAGTCGCGCGGCAGGTACGTGCCACGCTTGGCGACCATGCCCCCCGGTTTTTGGCGCTGTCAGTTTCCGATGCAGCAGAAGATGTGGTCGCGGTGATTCGCGCCGGTGCGCGTGGCTATGTCACCAAAGCGGTCAGTAGTGATGAACTGGTGGAAGCAATTGAACGGGTCGCTCAGGGAGATGCGGCCTTCTCGCCCCGACTCGCCGGGTTCGTATTGGACGCATTTGGGACCGGTCAGTTCGATATTGCCGAACGTGATGAAGAACTCGATCGACTTACCGCTCGCGAACAAGAAGTGATGCGGTTGATTGCGCGCGGCTATCCGTATAAGGAAGTCGCAAGTGAACTGTTTATCTCCATCAAAACTGTCGAAACGCACGTTTCGGCTGTGTTACGCAAATTGCAACTATCCAACCGCTATGAGCTTTCTCGGTGGGCAGCTTCACGCGGACTCGATTGACGCGGCGCTGGTACCGGCTTGCTGATCCGCTAGGGTGACCAAATGTGAATACCGTTGTAACCATCGTCCTCATTTTCCATCTGCTCGCTATGGGCTACGTCTTTGGCGGCTCGTTGATTTCCTTGCAGCTCGGCAAGGTCACCCCGGGGTTGATACACGGAGCGCTTTCAGCTCTCGGCCTTGGCATCGTGATGGTGGTCATGCGAGAATTGCAGGCCGACTATGTTGTAGACCATCTGAAAATCGGGATCAAACTCATCATTGGGTTGGCTGTCTGCTTTAGTGTTTGGTACGCCCAACACCATCGCGAACGCCGCAGCGCTGCCTTGGTAACAAGCGCCGCTTTGGTCGGCGTTAACGTCGCCGTCGCCACATTGTTATAGCTGTGAGCGGATTTGATGCGATTATCGCCCTGGGCATCCTCGTGGGGATTATTGGGGCGATCATCCAGGTTTATCCCGGTTTCGCAATTACCGCGATCGTGATTGCAATCTGGGGAGCCACTGTCAAAGGGAGCTGGGGACTGACCATCCTGGCAGGAGCGATCATTGCACTCATCGCGGTGAGTATCGGCAAGTACGTGCTCGCCTACCGCCAGTTAACCCGTCAAGCTGTTGAACGCTCAACCATCATCATGGGTGCGGTGGGAGCAGCGATTGGTTTCTACCTGTTACCTGTCATCGGTATGGTGGTTGGATTTCCCATTGGGATATACCTCGCAGCGTGGCGAAAAACCGGCAATTCCGCCACGGCTAGACGCCAAACCGTGATCGCAGTGAAAACCGTCGGGATTTCGATTCTCGTAGAGCTCGGTGTCACGTTAGCGCTGGCCACCTGGTGGGTGATCGCCATGATCGCGGTACGTTAGCCCTACACTAGGAGAGCCATGGATGCACTATTTGATGCGCTTGCCGTTCACGCTAACACCCCACTTCCTGCGGCCGCACAGCTGCCAACACAGGGCACTGACCGCCTGGAGGTCGTTGATACCGATGCGATTGTGGCTGGCCTGAATGACCAACAGTTGGCCGCCGTTACCCACACCGGCACACCGCTGCTGGTTGTCGCTGGTGCCGGCAGTGGGAAAACCCGCGTCCTCACTCACCGGATCGCCTACCAGCTCGCCATTGGGCGGGCCCAACCGGGGGGAGTGTTGGCAATTACGTTCACAAATAAAGCAGCCGCGGAAATGCGCGAGCGCGTTTCTGACCTGATTGGTCCACCAGCCCGGGCGATGTGGGTGTCAACCTTCCATAGCGCGTGCGTGCGGATTTTACGACGTGAATACCGTAGCGTCGGCCTACGCTCCACATTTTCGATCTACGATCAACAAGATGCTCAGCGGGCAATGAGCTTGGTGGTCAAAGATATGGGCGGAACTGATACGAATCCGAAGGTCATCTCCAGGCGAGTTTCGGACTGGAAGAATGCGCTCATCACTCCCCAGGAGGCACTGTCCAATGCCCGCACGGAAACTGAACGCACCTTCGCGCTGGCCTATCAGCGGTACCAAGAAAGCTTGCAGCGTGCCAACGCGATGGATTTCGATGATCTGATCTTCCGAACCGTTATGTTGCTTAGGGAGCACCGCGACATTACTGCCCACTACCGCCGCCGATTTCGTCATATTCTCGTGGACGAATACCAAGATACGAACCACGCACAATACCAGCTGGTGCGGGCTCTGACCGGCAGTGATGACGATGAGGTGGGGCTTCCCGCGGCAGAACTCACTGTCGTGGGTGATGCCGATCAGTCAATCTACGCCTTTCGGGGCGCATCGATCCGCAATATTGAAGATTTCGAATCGGACTTTCCTACCGCCCACACGATCGTGTTGGAACAAAACTATCGCTCCACACAACATATTTTGACGGCAGCTAACGCCGTAATTGCTGAAAACCCGCATCGGCGCGCGAAGCGGTTGTGGACGGCAGGTGATACCGGACCACTCGCCATAGGATATGCGGGTGATTCGGATCGTGACGAAGCGCGCTTTGTTGCCCAAGCTATCGATACGCTCACCCGCACCGGGCGTTACGATCCGGCAGACATCGCGGTTTTTTATCGCACGAATGCGCAATCTAGAGCCTTTGAAGAAGTATTCGTGCGCACCCAGATCCCCTACCGCATTATTGGTGGGACGAGATTTTATGAACGCAAAGAAATTAAAGATGCGCTCGCCTATATTCGCGTGGTAGCTAACGAAGACGATGACATTTCCCTCCGTCGCATTATCAACACCCCCAGACGTGGACTGGGTGAAAAAACCATCGGACAACTGGCGAATTGGGCAGATGCCCACCAGATGTCGTTGGGTGGGGCACTTAACCATCTCGATTCGATCGAGGTGCCCACTCGATCACGAAACCAACTTGCAGAGGTTGCAGAAATGTTCGCCGACGTGCGCGCCATGTCCCAGGCAACACCGGCGGAACTACTCGAAGCGATCTTGGACCGGTCGGGCTACGTCGCTGCGCTGCGGCGTTCCGATGACCCCCAAGATGAAGTGCGAGTAGAAAACCTTGCGGAACTATATGCAGTCGCCACCGACTTTAGTGAGCAACACCCCGAGGGGACATTGGGGGACTTCCTAGAACGACTTGCTCTGGTTGCAGATTCCGATCAGCTTGCCACCGATGCGGGTGGGACGGTGACCCTCATGACCGTGCACACCGCGAAGGGGCTGGAATTTCCCGTTGTTTTTGTGACCGGTCTGGAACAGGGGACCTTCCCCCATGCCCGTTCGATGGACAATGCCGCAGAGATGGCAGAAGAACGGCGACTTGCCTATGTGGCCCTCACCCGCGCGCGCCGTCAGCTCTACCTCACCCGCGCCGGGGTGCGGCACGCATGGGGCGTGCCGCAAGAACTTCCCGCCTCTGAGTTCCTTGATGCCATCCCTGCCGAGGTGATGGATTGGC
>JAUNVN010000092.1 GCA_030537655.1 Bowdeniella nasicola
CCAATCCCAGGCTCATATCCCCCAGTCGATTCACTCCCGGCTGGTGCACCACGAAGTGCAACTGTATGCCGATGATGCTGATATTCGCGTGTTGCATTTCAAAGGGACAATTGCCGCTTTACACTTCCCAGATCGACATACCAATACCTCCGACGCCGATATCCTGTGCGAACCTGACCGCTTCGAAAAGCTCATTGCGCGGCTCGAAAGGTCCGGATGGTCGACCGCGCCGCACCAGCCCGAGCCAGCAGCAGTTGCGCTCATCCACCCACAGCGGGGCGTTTCCGTTGACTTGTACCGTTATTTTCCGGGGCTGGAGGGCCAGTGGTCGCAGATTTTTGCGGATCTGTATCGTCGCCGGGAGATCGTGGAAAACTGCTGGCCATACCTAACGATCCCGAATCAGCTTGATCATGGCGCGCTCCTGTTAGCTGACATCATGAGCGGTGACACGATCCACCAGCATCACAGCCGCAATCGCGCGTCCATTTATACGCAGATCCCGGCTGAGCGGCGGACAGAATTTTATGAACGCATGGCCCAAATCGGTGTGATCCACACGATCTTTCCCACCGGTGGACGAACAATCAACGCTCCGCAACGTCGTCGCGTGGCAGCAGTGACATCTAAATCTCGTTTTGTTCGGCTGGTGGGAACGCGCCTATTCAAAGCAGCCGATGCTACAGATATGCGTCAGCGTCTGCATCTTGTTTTCGGAGGTCAGCCTTCCCCTACCACCATCGCACCAGCCCCCTCTAGAGCGGGTAAGCGCATTGCGGACGAGGTCGTGTGGATGCGCGATAAAGATGAAACCGTCTCGCTGTTGGATTTACGCACCGGTACACCTGCACGACTGTTCGGCTCGGCCTCTCACATTTGGGAACTGTTGGTGAGCGGCTGCAGTGACAGTGAAATTGTTGAGATCTTTAAAGCAGAAATTAGTGAGCTACCAGCAAATGCGCCAGCACAGATTCATGAAACTATTGGGACGTTAACTCAGCTGGACCTGATTGATACTGACTGAGATGTATTGGACAGCGCTGGGAAAACGAGGCGAATACTAGTTCAGCTCTTTTAGATACCGGCGCATTTTTCTCCCGTCATCACGGGTAATAGTCTCAACATGTTCATATCCGCCGCGCTCATAAAAACGTAGCACCGCATCGTTATCTTCCGCATCGGTCAACAGGTAAATTTGACTGGTCCCACGCATCGCAACGGCATGTTCAGCTGCTTCGCATAGCTGCCGCCCCCCGCCGGTCCCCTGAGTTTTCGGATCAACACACAGTGAGGCTAACAGTGCTGCGCCACGATACTCGGGTTGCTCATCACCGCGGTACATTAACGCCTTGAGCAATTTCAGTGCAATCCGTGGACGTTTCAGGGCTGCTAAACCTCCTTGGAATGCGAATGGCACCAACCGGCGCGTCAGCAATCGACGGTAAAAGCCGGCAGGCTGCATGGCAACAAGCACCGTCCCCACCAGCTCACCATCGTCATACATCCCAATAGCAATAGACTCATCATCAGCACAATATCCTCGATAAAACTCCGCAAGGAATCCTTCACCGAGACTCGCGAGGAAGAAGTCAGGGAAGGCTCGTTCATGCAGACGGGCTGCCGCTCTCACATCAGAAAGTTGCAGCGGCGCAAATACGCGTCCCGCATCCCGCCGTATCGGAGCGTTTCGACTGATGAGAGTGCGATCTCGTCCCTGAAGTCGACGAAATAGCTCTTGGTAACGCTCAGCACCTCGCTGCAGTGAGAATTCCTGCTGGTATAACTTGCGTGCGTTCTCGGCTTGGCGTTGCAGTTCACACGTCGACATTGATGTAAAACGGCGTAACCGTTCGGCTAGTGATTGAACATCACCACTTTGCGATACCAGTCCGACATCATTATTCGCAATTACCGAGAGGACATCACCGCTCGCATGGGCAATGATCGGCAAACCAGCGGCGAGATACGCTTGGGTTTTGGATGGCATCGTCATCCGTGTGAGTGGTTCGTCGGCCAGCCCGATATATCCCGCGTCAGCACTCGCCAGCAGATCGGGCATGTATTCTTGCGGCAAGTGCCCCAAGAAGTCGACATTGACGTCGTTGGATTTTGCCATCTCTCGCAGGTTTTGTTCATCGGTCCCCATCCCTGCAATCAGCACGCGAGGACGTTCGTGCAGAGGTAGTCGGGCGCACGCGTCGATCAGTGCGCCAAGGCGCTGTGCGCGCCCGAGCGCTCCGGCGTAGACAATCACTCGTTCCTCATCACCAATTCCCAGGGATGAACGCATCGATGCGCCAGGCTGGCAAAAGACATGCTCTTGGGCCCATTTTGGAATGTAGTGCACCTTATGGCGTGGAACCCCCCGGTCCACGAGCACATCGCATACCGAGGGTGCAATCGCTACAACCGCATCGCTGGAACGGTACATTGCGTTGGTCCATCGGTGGAGAAAACCGCTGGCACGTTTCATCGTGTCATCGCCATGCAGCTGGGATACGAACATCGTGTCCGGCCATAAATCCCCCACTTCACATACGGTCGGTACCCCCTGGCGTAGCTGCAATGCCCACATCGGTAAGGCGGTGGTGATTGGTGAATAGTTCACCCATAGCACATCAAATTTCGGCAGCCGCATACTGGCAAGGGTTGCACTGAGCGCGAAGGACGCATAGTTCATGAAGCGTTTACGTGCAGAATGATCATGTGATGCATAAAGCGGGCTGCGGTGAATAATGACGCCGTCATGTTCTTCACGCTGATACAGGGATTGCCGATAACCCGGGTCAATACGACCGGAGGGATAGTTTGGGAAACCCGTTAATACATGAACTTCATCACCGCGTCGGACCAGCTCTGCTGCCAGCGTTCCAGGCAGTCCTGCCGGCCCCGTTTCAGGCCAATACCACTGAGTAAGCAAAGCAATTCGCACGCGCTGTTCCCTTCATGTTGGCACGGCCTATTTGAGCACTATTACCGCCGAACAATGCTACTGTCACGATAAGTCTCTAGTGTACAATCACATAGACGGATGAGAGCGAGTTCAGCTTTGGGTCAACACAGTTTTATTCCATTTGCACTGCCAGACATCACTGAAGCAGAAATCAACGCAGTCACCGACACGGTGCGTTCTGGATGGTTAACAACCGGACCCAACGCTGCTGCTTTCGAAGATGAGTTTGCTGCTGCTGTAGAAACCGACGCGCATTGTATTTCGGTGAACTCCGCCACTGCCGGACTGCATCTCGCGGTTGAAGCCCTCGGATTAACCTCAGGTGATGAAGTCTTAGTCCCGACCTGGACATTTACCTCTAGCGCGGAAATTGTTCGGTACGTTGGCGCAACGCCCATTGTGGTTGACGTCGATCCACAAACTCTCAATATTGACTTTGCTGCCGCCGCAGAGAAATTAACTGACCGTACCAAGGCCATTATTCCCGTCCATTTTGCAGGACTCCCCGTTCCCCGACATGAGTTGGATACATTTGCGCGCACACATCAGCTTGCGGTCATCGAAGATGCAGCTCACGCATTTCCAGTGCGCTCCGATAGGACAATGATCGGCAGTGGAGCTTCTGATGCAGTGGTATTTTCTTTTTATGCCACCAAAACGTTGGCAGCAGGCGAGGGTGGCATGCTAGTCACAGCAAATGATGACATCGCAAACCGCGCTCGGGTGATGCGATTGCACGGTATCTCACGTGACGTTTTTGACCGGTACACCTCGCGTAAACCAAGTTGGCAGTATGACGTGGTCGCGCCCGGGTTTAAATACAACCTCCCAGACACATCCGCAGCCATTGGTCGTGTCCAACTTGAACGCGCTGTCGAAATGCGGCAAAAACGTAGCGCTATTGCTGACCGCTACCTGCAAGCTTTTGCTGACCTCCCCGTCCAGCTACCGTCAGGTCCAACAGAACCTGAAGGCCACAGCTGGCATCTGTTTGTGTTGCGGTTACACCCTGAAGCCCCCATAGATCGCGATACGTTCATTCAGCGATGCGCTGACAAAGGGGTGGGCTGTTCGGTGCATTTCATACCACTGCACCTGCACTCCTACTATCGCGATACCTACAACCTAAAACCGGAGGACTATCCCGTCGCTAGCAAGCAGTTTCAGCACGCCGTGTCGCTACCAATCTGGTCAGCAATGACTGCAGAGCAGGTCGAACGAGTTATCACTGTGGTTCGGAGCCTGCTGGTATGAGTTCAGATGCCGCGATTACGCGGATACGTGACGCGGTATTATCCGCCGGGGGCCTGATAATGACCAGCCCCGTCATGGCACTTGCCGCCGCCGCGATTATCTATGAGACCGGTCGTCCCGTATTCTTTCGGCAAACGAGAATTGGTAAGGGCGGCGAACCATTTACGATCCACAAATTCCGCACCATGCGATTACACCACGACGGAATCACCGTTTCGCCGTCACATGATCCCCGCGTTACCCGCACTGGGGCAGTATTACGGAAAACAAAAATTGACGAGCTCCCCCAGCTCTTTGATGTCCTTCGCGGAAAGATGGCTTTGGTTGGCCCCCGTCCAGAAGTGCCTGAATGGGTAGAGAAATGGCCTGCCCACCTGCGCGATATCGTGCTATCCGTGCGACCGGGTATTACTGATCCGGTCAGTATTGAACTGCGTAATGAAGCGAAGTTACTCGCCGAGGCACCTGACCCTAAAGCCTTCTATGAATTCGAATTACTACCACGAAAAGTTGCCGGTTACGCCCGTTATGTCCAAACACGGACATTTGTTTCCGATCTGAAAATTATTATTGCTACGCTCCGCGCGATTGTTAGGGAGGACGACGATGAGCGCTGAATCCGATACCCACGCCACCAGCGTTAGTGAGATGCGTGTACTCATCACTGGCGGTACCGGCTCGTTTGGTTCCCGTATGGTGGATCATCTGCTCAAACGCGGATGTCCTCGCATTCACGTGCTCTCACGTGATGAAGATAAACAAGATCAGATGCGCCATCGCCTCGGTGATGAGCGGGTGCGTTATTTCATCGGGGATATTCGCGACTATGACTCGGTCAGACGCGCATGTCGCGGGATCACACATGTCTTTCACGCGGCGGCCCTCAAAGAAGTACCCTCTTGTGAGTTTTTCCCGCTCCAAGCGGTAAAAACGAATGTGCTCGGCTCACGTAACGTCATTGATGCGGCAGAGGAAGAAGGGGTAAAATCCGTTGTCTGCCTGTCAACGGATAAGGCCGTTTATCCGATCAACGCCATGGGACAAACCAAAGCGTTGATGGAAAAGATTGCCCAGGCACATGGTTTGGAAAACCCCGATGCAAACACCATCGTTTCGATTGTGCGCTATGGCAACGTGTTATATTCACGTGGCAGTGTTGTCCCACTGTTTATCCGCCAACTGAAGGCGGGCAAAAAGCTCACCGTTACCAATCCGTTGATGACGCGGTTTTTGATGACGCTAGACCAATCAGTTGACCTGGTCTTCTACGCCTTCCAGCATGCGCAGCAAGGTGACCTCTTTGTGCGGAAAGTCCCGGCATGTACGATCGGTGACTTGGCGAGAGCGGTCAGCCGAATTTTCGGTGTGGAAGAAGACTTCGTGGTGATTGGAGATCGGCACGCGGAAAAACTCTCCGAACAGCTCGCAACACGAGAAGAATTGATGCGTGCCACCGATCATGACACTTACTTCCGTGTCCCGGCTGATAAGCGTGATCTCAACTACCGACAGTATTTTACTGAAGGCAACCGCGCCTCACAAAACTACGCGGACTATGATTCGCACACGGTTACCCAGCTTCGCGTCGATGAGGTCAAAGACATGCTCTTGACCTTGCCAGAAGTGCAAGGAGAACTTGCGAAATGGAATGAAGCATGACGCTACTCATTACGGGTTCACATGGCTTTTTAGGTCGTCATCTGCGTTTACTGCTCGCCTCCCGAGGTGTTGACGCACTACTCGCTGACCGCCACAACTGGAATGAGCTTGAGGCGCTGGTGGCACAGGCTGACCGCATCATTCATCTGGCAGGTGTCAATCGAGGCAGTGATACAGAAGTCCGCGAAGGCAACCTCGCTTTGGCTGATGATGTCATTCGTGCCTGCGGAACGCAGCGCGCGCGAACAATTGTTTACGCCAACACCATCCATGCCGGTCGCGATGATGCCTATGGAATCGGCAAGCAGGGCGCAGCCAAGCTGTTTGCTTCCTGGCGCGATGCTTCAGAGGGCATCTTCGTTGACATCCATCTGCCAAATCTATTCGGTGAAGAGGGACGACCTTTTTACAACTCAGTAGTCGCCACCTTTGTTGAGCAGTTAGCTACCGGCTCTCCCGCGCAGGTGGGTCGTGCGCAGATCCCGCTGTTACATGTACAGCAAGCAGCCCACGCCCTCCTACATGCCTGCCTACATCCCGAAGAAACGAGAGAACCACACGGGATAGAGATAAGCGTGGCCG
>JAUNVN010000093.1:0-6083 GCA_030537655.1 Bowdeniella nasicola
GGGATTTGCCATCGGGGAACAAGCCGGAAACCGTATTATCGCGCCGCACCTGCGTCATCCGCTCAGTCAAGCGGTGGGCCAGATAGATTGGCAGTGGCATGTATGTCGGGGTGTCATTACAGGCGTAGCCAAACATGAGTCCCTGGTCGCCTGCCCCCTGACTGGCATAACGTTCGGTCGTGCCGAGCCGATTTTCCATTGACTTATCAACACCCTGGGCGATCTCCCCGGATTGCTGATCAATGGAGACGCAAACACCACACGAATCCGCATCAAAGCTCGCCTCCGAAGAGGTGTAACCGATGCGGCGAATTTCGGAGCGGACAATATCTGGAATTTCCACATATGCGGTGGTTGATAACTCCCCAACTACGTGTACCAAACCGGTAGTCGTCAGGGTTTCCACGGCGACACGCGCATGCGGATCCTCAGTTAGGACCGCATCGAGAATCGCATCGGAAATTTGGTCGCAAAGTTTATCCGGATGGCCTTCGGTTACTGATTCAGAAGTAAAGACACGGAAGTTATCGCTAAGACTCACGCCCACCAGCATAGCCCGGCCACGAGTGTGTGCCTAGGCGACAGTGCCGATCCGATCGGCAAGGGTATCGAGAATCACGTGTGCCGTCTCCATCTTCGTGCCGCCACCGTCAGCGATCAGTTCGCCATCGTGATCAAGCAGATGCACATAGTTGGGTTTGTCACCAAACCCCTGTGTTTGACTGATCGCATTCACGCACAGGATGTCGGCGCCTTTGCGCTGGGCTTTTGCGATCCCGTATTCCAGGGCAGTGTGGGTTTCGTCGCCGGTTTCAGCGGCAAAGCCGATAACTGTTTGGCCAGCGGGTTTCGTGGCGATAAGTTCCCGTAAAATATCGGGATTTTCTTCCAGCGTAATGCTCAGCGATGTCCCGGTTTTTTTCCGTTTCACACCACTTGTCTCTAGTGGGCGGTAATCAGCTACCGCGGCCGCCATGATGATCACATCGGCTGCCGACTGGTGCGCCAACGCTGCAGCGTGCAGGTCGTGAGCGCTGATGACCGGTACTACCTCAACGTTCGGTGGCAGCGCACAAAGGACCGAATCGGCAATGTTGGCGGCGATCAATACGACGCGTGCGCCGCGCCCGGCAGCTGCCGCGGCCAATGCGACTCCCTGCCGGCCTGAGGAATGGTTGGCCAAGTAACGCACCGGGTCAAGTGCTTCGCGGGTTCCACCAGCAGTAATGACGATCCGTTTGCCATCTAGATCGGCCACCGGGGCCCGCAGCACACCGAGCGCATAGGTGATGATCGCTTCGGGTTCAGGCAGCCGTCCAATGCCGCTATCCGCACCGGTCAGGCGACCGGTCGCTGGGGCGAGCACGTGCATCCCATCAGCCTGCAACGTTGCGACATTACGTTTCGTTGCCGCATTTTCCCACATGCCGGTGTGCATTGCTGGGGCGAGCACTACCGGTGCGCGGGTGGCGAGGACCGTTGCGGTCAGCAAATTATCAGCGATACCGGCGGCAAGTTTCGCCATGGTATTTGCCGTTGCCGGTGCGATGAGCACCAGGTCGGCTTCCTCCGCGAGGCGAATATGGTCAACTGTAGTTGCGCCTGCAAATACGTCAGTTGCTACAGGGTTTGCTGACAGGGCCTGCCAGGTGGCAGTGCCGACCATCTGCAAGGCAGCGGCCGTTGCAACCACGTGCACCTCATGGCCGGCTTCACGCAAACGGCGAAGCACATGGACACCCTTATAAGCGGCAATCCCGCCACAAACTCCGTAAACGATACGCAGTGGGCGGGATGACGCGCGGTGCATTTAGTTTTCTTCCAGGTGCAGCAATTCAGCGTTAATTTCCCGCATGGCGATCGACAGGGATTTATCTTCCTGGTCAGCTTCTACCAGCGGGCCGATGGTCATCATCATGTGATCATCAAGCTGGGCATTGTGCTGGTTGATCTGCCGTGCACGCTTGGCTGCATACACCACAAGTGCATATTTCGAATCCACCTTGTCCAATAGTTCGTCAATAGGTGGATTGGTAATGCCAGCGGGGTTGGCCACAGTTCCGGACACGAATGCTCCCTTACGTTGCTAGTGGTGCTCTCAAACGCTTTACTCTACCAGATGTAGCAGATCTGCCACCTCTCGTGCAGCCTGCGCCACGGTGTTGTTGACAATCACATGTTCAAATTCACCGATAGCTGCCATCTCGGTGCGCGCGGTTTGTAACCGTTGCGCGATTTGTGCTTCAGTTTCCGTTGCTCGCGAACGCAACCGGCGTTCAAGTTCACCGGTGGAAGGCGGGGCGAGGAAACAAAACGTTGCGGACGGCAAGGTGGTACGTACCTGGCGGGCTCCTTGCAAGTCGATCTCTAAAATGACGGGGATGCCCCGCTCGCATCGCGTTTCAACCGGTTCACGTGGGGTGCCGTAGCGGTGTTTGCCGTGGACCCACGCCCATTCGAGCATCTGGTCGGTATCGATGAGTTCACGAAAACGGGATTCATCGATGAAAAAATAGTGCTCTCCATCAACTTCACCCGGCCGTGGTGGCCGAGTCGTTGCGGAAATGGATACCCACACATTCGGGTGGTGGCGTTGTACTTCACTCACAACACTGCCTTTTCCAACCCCGGAGGGGCCAACCAAAACGAGCACGGGTGCGCGGCGTGGGACAACCATAGCTGTCACTTTATGCCGAGGTGAGACTCGTACCAAATTCCCGCGCTGCGGCAGCGAGCTTGCCTGGCCCTGCACGTAACACTGCGCGTGAAACCGAGGCGAGCATCCGCGCATTGCCAAACACCCGTCGGCAACTGGCCGCGTCTGCGCCCTGGGCACCAACTCCCGGTGCGAGATGGATACCATTAAAGGCCGCCAAATCGATTCCAAGCTTGCGGGGGGCATCACCAACGGTTGCGCCCACAACCGTGCCGAGCGGCCCGATCGGGTGACCACTTGACGCACAAATATCACGATTGTAGGCCGCAAGTTCATCAATGACCCGTTTGGCGACCGCATCATCACCGCCGCAATGTTGCACGCTGGCCCCCTGCGGGTTGGAGGTCAGGGCCAGGACAAATAGTGCCTTGTCATTGCTGAGGGCCAACTCGATCGCCGGTGCTAATGCCCCCACCCCGAGATAGGGGTTAACGGTGAGTGCATCACAGGGAAAGGGGGCGTCAGCGCTGAGATACGCTGCGCCGTACCCGGCCATTGTCGAACCGATATCACCGCGCTTGGCATCGGCGATAGTGAAATGTCCCAGCTCGCTGGCACCGGTGAGCAGCTCGGCCAGTACCTGCATTCCTGGCGGTCCAAACCGTTCAAAAAATGCGACCTGCGGTTTAATTGCCGCGCACGTGCCGACAAGTTCTTCCACGCAAATCTCACTGAAGGCGCGCAGGCCAGCGACGGTATCCTCAAGCTGCCAGGCAGCTAACAGCTGTGGGTGCGGGTCAATTCCGACACAGAGCGGTCCGAATGTATCCATCCGGGCTGCCAGGCGCATCCCGGCATTGGTCATGGTTCTCCTTGATTGGTCACACCCGCCCCAAAGGGCGGGTGTGACAGGTGGAATGGTTACTCGATGGGTGCGCCGTCCAGCACTTTTGCCACCCCACGTAGGAAGGTGGCACGAATCTGTCCGGGCAGTTCCAACCCCTGGTAGGGGGTATTGCGTGAACGGGAGTACTGCTCCTCGGCTTTGACCGTGCGGGTGACATTCGGATCATAGAGCACCACGTTGGCTGGTTTGCCAACGCCGATCCCCTGTCCGTGGGTATCAACGCGCCCGATCTTCGCCGGGGTTTGTGACATGGTGCGGGCGACATCCTTCCAGGTGAACAATCCGGTGTTCACCATCGTGTGATGTACCACCGATAGCGCAGTTTCCAGGCCGATCATGCCAAAGGCGCCAGCTGCCCACTCACAGTCTTTATCTTCAGGAGCATGCGGTGCATGGTCGGTGGCTACGATATCGATCGTGCCATCCGCGAGCCCTTCACGTACCGCCATGACGTCCGCTTCGGTGCGCAACGGCGGGTTGACCTTGTACAGCGGGTTGTAACTGCGGGCTTTTTCGTCGGTAAGCATAATGTGATGCGGTGTTGCCTCCGCGGTCACATCTAGGCCACGGGCTTTTGCATCGCGCACCAGCCGTACCGCACCTGCCGTGGAGAGGTGACAGATGTGAAGGCGCGAGCCGACATGTTCGGCAAGGAGGATATCGCGGGCAATAATTGCTTCTTCTGCTACTGCTGGCCAGCCTGCCAACCCGAGTTCGGCTGAGACATTGCCTTCATGCATTTGCGCATTTTCGGTCAGGCGTGGTTCTTGAGCATGCTGGGCAATCACACCGTCAAATGCTTTGACGTATTCCAGGGCGCGGCGCATCAACACCGGATCGTGAACGCATTTACCGTCATCGGAAAAAACCCGCACGCGTGCGGCCGAATGAGCCATCGCACCGAGTTCCGCGAGGCGCTCGCCAGCAAGATTGACCGAGACTGCGCCCACGGGGAACACATCGGCCCATCCGGCTTCCTGACCGAGGTGGTAGACCTGTTCAACCACTCCGGCGGTATCTTGCACCGGGGTGGTGTTCGCCATGGCGTGCACCGCGGTGAACCCACCGATGGCAGCAGCACGTGTTCCGGTGGCCACTGTTTCGGTATCTTCGCGGCCGGGTTCACGCAGGTGGGTGTGTAAATCGACCAGTCCTGGCAGAGCAATCAGGTCGGTGGCGTCAATCGTGGTGAGGTCATCACGGTTGGCTGCTGCGGTGCGTGCATCCGCACCGAGTGCAGCAATCACCCCGTCAGCCAGCAGCAGATCGGTTGGCTCCTCCCCCAGTAGTTTCGCACCTAAAATAAGGTAGGCGGTCATGACAGCGACTCCTTCTTTTCACCAGAGAGCAATAAATAGAGCGCGGCCATGCGGATGGACACCCCGTTGGTGACCTGTTCCAAAATGGTGGCGCGCGGCGCATCGGCGCAATCGGATGAGATTTCTAATCCCCGGTTCATTGGGCCCGGATGCATGATAATCGCGTGTTCGGGGAGGCGCTCCATCCGGTCACGGTCCAGGCCGTATACCCGGTGATATTCCAGGGCGGAAGGGAAAAAACCCCCACCGGCAGCTGACATCCGTTCGCGCTGGACGCGCAGCATCATCACGGCATCGGGGCCGCCATCAATCGTGGCGTCCAGGTCATAGGAAATCTCCGCCCCCCAGGTTTCCACCCCGACAGGTAGGAGCGTTGGTGGGGCCACCAACGTCACCTCCGCACCGAGGGTATGCAGCAGTTCCACGTTGGAACGTGCCACCCGTGAATGGAGGATATCGCCGACGATTGCGATATGTTTGCCTGCCAAATCGGTGCCCACTTTCGCCGGTGAGCCATCACAGGCACCGGTGAGGTGACGGCGCATCGTGAAGGTGTCCAACAGGGCCTGGGTGGGATGCTGGTGTGTGCCATCGCCGGCATTTAATACCGGTGCTTTAATCCAGTCTGTAGATGCCAACCGGTGGGGCGCACCGGAAGCTTGATGGCGAATCACGACTGCATCAGCACCCATCGCCTGTAGGGTTTGGGCGGTATCTTTCAGGGATTCACCCTTGGAGACAGATGAGCCTTTTGCGGAGAAGTTAATCACGTCTGCCGACAGCCGTTTTGCGGCCGCTTCGAAAGAAATTCGGGTACGAGTGGAGTCTTCAAAGAAGAGATTCACTACGGTTTTTCCGCGCAACACCGGTAGCTTCTTGATGTGGCGTCCTTGCGTTTCGGCCATCTTCTCGGCCGTATCGAGCAGAAGTAATGCGTCCTGTCGGCTGAGATCGCCAGCGTTGAGTAGATGCCTCATTTGCCGCCTCCTGCGATGTAGACGCCGGAGTCCCCATCGATTTCTTCTAGGCGGACTGCGACTTTTTCATCTCGTGAGGTCGGCAGGTTTTTGCCAACAAAATCGGGGCGGATCGGCAATTCGCGGTGTCCGCGATCAACCAGGACCGCCAGTTGGATCTTATCGGGACGGCCCACGTGGCTGACCGCCTCTAGGGCAGCGCGGATTGTCCGTCCGGAATAGAG
>JAUNVN010000093.1:6093-6346 GCA_030537655.1 Bowdeniella nasicola
GGTCGAGATCATCTCGAAATGGCACGACGTCAATCGTGCCCACTTCAACCGGGTAGTCAAGGGAGTTGAGAATGTCACCCAGGCGCTCAGCTAGTGGTTTACCTCGGGTGGGAATACCGAGAAGGACGACATTATCGCCCCCCTCATTGCGTTCAATAATTTCATGGGCGATTCGGGTTAGCGAGCGGGAGATATCGGCACTGTCGAGTACCTGCCGCCCCGAAGGTGTCGTCACCTGCGAGTTCTCCTTCTC
>JAUNVN010000094.1 GCA_030537655.1 Bowdeniella nasicola
ACTGTGTGCGGCAGAAAGTTGCACGCGGATCCGTGCAAGACCGCGCGGTACGACCGGGTAGGAAAATGCGATCACGTACACACCGTGAGTGAGCATCTCTTCAGCGATCTGTACTGCCTGTTGAGCCCCGTCTTCTCCCGGGAACATTACCGCCTGGATCGGGTGGTGGCTGGGAAGCATCGTAAAGTCAGCTTCCTCCATCAGTTCACGGAAGAGTTGAGCATTACGGGTGAGTTGAGCACGCGCAGCATGTGCCTGACGGGCGAGCCGCAAGGCAGTGCGACTGCCCGCAACGACACAGGGAGCCACCGCATTGGAAAATAGGTAGGGCCGCGCTTTTTGCCGCAGCATCGCAACGACTTCACTATTGGCGGCGACGAACCCACCGGACGCTCCGCCGAGGGCTTTGCCAAGGGTGGAGGTGATAATATCGACCCGCCCCATCACGCCTGCGGCTTCATGTGTTCCGCGGCCATGTGCGCCAATAAAACCTGTGGCATGCGAGTCATCCACAATCACCAGCGCTCCGAATTCCTCGGCAAGGTCGCAGATCTCTTTGAGTGGAGCAAATGCGCCGTCCATGGAAAAAACACCATCGGTGACGATTGCGATGCGGTGCGCTCCTGCGGCTTTGGCTTCGTAGAGTTTGGCGCGCAGATCAGCCATATCGCAGTTGTGATAGCGCAGGCGCATAGCTTTGGAAAGGCGGATTCCATCAATGAGAGAGGCGTGGTTGAGGGAATCGGAAATGATTGCATCATCGGCGTTGAAGAACACCTCGAATAGACCACCGTTGGCATCAAAACACGAGGAGAACAAGATCGCATCATCCATCTGGAGATACGCGGCAATCTCGTTTTCCAATTCGCGATGCAGCTGTTGCGTGCCGCAAATAAAGCGAACTGACGCCATTCCAAAACCCCACTGGTCGAGCGTCTGGTGAGCAGCAGCAATCACATCCGGATTATTGGCGAGGCCGAGATAATTATTGGCGCAAAAATTCAGTGCCTGCGCGCCACTACTGGTGATGTGCGTTCCCTGCGCCGTCGCTAGTTGGCGTTCGGTTTTTTCCAATCCTGCATCGCGGATTTGTGCCAGCTCCGCACGTAGTTCGGCGCGCAACCGCGCTCCGGCAGACGAGGTCATGGTTTCTCCTTTGGGTTAGGACCAATCCATAATCACTTTGCCGCACTGGCCGCTGCGGGCAGCGTCGAATGCTGCTTGCCATTCAGTGGCATCAAAGCGGTGGGTGATAACCGCACGGATTGCTTCACGAAAATCAGGGGAAGACTCCATGCAGAAAGTCATGTGGTACCAGGTGTCAAACATCTCTCGGCCATAGACACCTTTAATGGTGAACATGTGTGTAATGACCTTGCCCCAATCAATGGGATAGTCGTCGCTGGGAAGGCCGAGCAGTGCAATGTGTGCGCCATGGGTACTGGTGCTGAGAATGTCGTTCATTGCTGCGGCCTGTCCGCTCATCTCCATGGCGACGTCAAAACCTTCGCGCATATTTAAACTCGGGAGAATATCGGCGAGGTTCTCTTCCGCAACGTTCACCACGCGGTTCGCGCCTGCTGCGGCTGCAAGGTTGAGTCGGTAAGGACTGATATCGGTGACCACGACATTGCGAGCACCCGAATGGCGGGCGATTGCCGCGGCCATCACCCCGATCGGTCCGGCGCCCGTAATGAGCACATCTTCACCGACCATCGGCGTTTGTAATGCCGTGTGGAAGGCGTTACCGAGTGGGTCAAAAATCGCGCCGAGGTCGGCGTCGATTGCTGGGGGTTGTACCCAGACATTTGAAGCGGGAACCACGACATAATCGGCAAAAGCTCCATCTTGATTCACCCCGATCCCAGAGGTGCGAATACACATGTGGCGCCGCCCAGCGCGGCAGTTGCGGCACCGGCCACACACCACGTGGCCTTCAACTGACACCCGCATCCCGACAGCCAGTTCATCACGTTGATGCCCAACGGGCACATTGGGACCAATATCGACAATTTCACCGTAAAATTCGTGACCAATCGTTAGCGGTGGGGTGAGCATATCGGCCGCGAAGTCATCCCAACTATCAAGGTGGAGGTCCGTGCCGCACAACCCCGCACGTAACACCCGGATTTTGACCTGGCCGCTCGAGACACGCGGTTCGGGAATATCAACGAGTTCTAGACCAGGTTTCCTCCCGGTTTTCCGTAGTGCGCGCATTGCTCTCCTTCGGTGGCCGGTGCACGTCAGCGTGCAGGGCGTAACGACGTTAAGCCTACCGGCAAGTGCCTCGTGGCACGAGCAGAAAGCGCCCTAGTTGATCCAGCCGCGCCGCAACGCATAGACAGCCATTTGGAAACGTGAATTTGCGCCGGTGCGGTCATACAGTTTGGTGATTAACCGGCGTACGGTGCGCACCGAGACCCCCAACTGGTGGGCGAGAGTGTCGTCTTTGGCCCCCGCAGCCATCCCGCGTAAGATCTCGGCTTCCAAATGTGGCAGTGTATCGCGGTCGGTGGACTCACCCAGCGGTGCGGCAGTTTCCCACAGACTTTCAAAGAGGGTGTCCAGGGCAGTGATTAGACCGGGAACACGGATAACGGCAGCACCGGCGCGCGGAGTGGTGGGATCGGAGGCAATCACGGCAACCCGGCGATCAATGAGTACCATCCGCACCGGCAGACTCGGCAGGCACCGCAGCTGGGCGCCACGCGAAGCAAACCAGGTGAGGTATTCCATCGAATCGGCATTGTGCTGAACCGGGTCGGTGTAGATAGACCGGACCCGTAAGCCGCGTTGCAGCATATTTTCATCACCGGTTTTTGCTGCCTGCAGCATTTCGGCGTTCATCGGGTTGGTCACCAGACTGGAGGCTTCATGTTTGGCCGAATCGATCAGCTCATTGATCCGCATCGCCACGGCCACCCCATCGGAGAGGATCTCTAAGGATTCCAAATCGCGGTGCAGCCGGTAGGTGAGATATTCGTCGGTGAACACCGATACGGCATCTTGCAGTGCGGTGTGGGCGCGACGTTGAGCAGCCAGGTGTTGTTCGCGTTCACGTACCAGCGCGGCAATCGACACGGTGGGACTGACCGCACGATAGCCGTGGGCTGCATCGGGGGAGGGCACAATTAATCCAGCATCGAGCAGGGCTTCCACATCAGCACTGGGAAGTGATGCGGGTAGTGGTTCTTCCATCAGTAATCCGCGGTAAATTTGCCACTGGCCAGCACTGACACCCAACGATTCCAACATGTGAAGGGCGCCTCCTTACATCTGTTTTCAATGATGGCCAGTTCATGCCATGGCCGCTTTTGACCCAAAGTGTAGAGCCTGTCTACCCACATTTTCTAGCACAATGGGGTGTGTTCATGTAGAGAGATCCCAGGAGGACCCATGCAGACCTTCCGTCGAGTTGTCGCAGCTCTATCAATTGGTGCCCTTGCTGGCCTAGCGATGTTTGCGCCCGCAACCGCTGGGGAGAATGAACGGCAATGTGTTGATTGCTGGACGGTAACGTTCTAACACACATCTCCTTTGGCACACTCGGCCAAGCCGCCCTGCGAACTATTCGAGGGCGGCTTTGCTATGCCCGCCCTCGCGGATTCCCGCGCTGGAATTGGCAGGGAGATGCCATGGCCGTAACCTGCTCGGCCGGATGTTGTCATGGCCGGTTTTGACTCTAGTGCAGGCCGGCTGGAGCCGGGCACGATGAGGACACCTAGGCAGTAAAGGAGAGGAATATGCGAAAATCATTCGCGGCCTTCAGTGCCCTCGCCACCGCTGCAGCTTTGGTCCTAATGCCCGGAGCTGCTAGTGCTGATGGCGAGGAAAACCAGGTCGATACCAGCGGGTTAGAGTCCAGTGACAACAACCGGTTCATTATCGGCTACAAATCATCAATCACTCTGCAAAAGCAGGGAGCCGGCGTCGACTCGGTGAATTCGGTACTTTCCAAGCATGGGGTGAGTGTCGAGGCGCAGCGGGAGATGTCAACCGGTGGAAAAGTCATTGAGCTCAACAAGGGACTCGATAAGAAAGCCGCCGCAGCCCTCCTTGCAGATATCGCGAAAGATCCGGCCGTGGAATACGTTGAGCCGGATGTGAAGATGTTTCCGACCTGGACTCCCTCCGACCGGTACTACGACTACCAGTGGCATTACCACCGCTCAAATGTCGGTATTGATGCCCCCACGGCGTGGAATACCACCCGCGGACGCGGAGTGACAGTCGCCATTTTGGATACCGGCATTACCTCCCACCCAGATCTGAATAAGAATGTGGTCAGCGGCTACGATATGATTTCCGATTCGTGGGCTGCTGGTGATGGCAACGGCCGTGATTCAAATCCGCGTGATGAAGGTGACTGGATTAACGCCAATACCTGCGGAAACCGCTACTTCCAATCCTCTAGCTGGCACGGCACTCACGTTGCTGGAACCGTCGCGGCCTCCGCGAATGACGGTGGCGTCGTTGGTGTCGCCCCCGAAGCAAAGATCCTGCCGGTACGTGTCCTTGGTAAATGCGGTGGCTACACCTCCGATATTGCCGATGGCATCGTGTGGGCATCAGGTGGCAGCGTATGGGGAACGTCGCGGAATTATCACCCTGCATCGGTGATCAATATGTCGCTCGGTGGACGGTCGAACTCGTGTCCCTACACCTACCAGCGGGCGATTAACACCGCGACGTCCAACGGTGCAACCGTGGTGGTTGCCGCTGGAAATGATGGACGTAATGCCTGGAGTACCACCCCGGCAAACTGCTCGAATGTGCTGACTATTGGGGCCACTGATCGCTATGGCGCACAGTCCTACTACTCCAACTATGGCAGTGTGGTTGACGTCTCAGCTCCAGGTGGTGACACCTCCTATCGCGGCCACGGAGTGCTTTCGACTGTGAACTCAGGACGCACCTATCCGAGCACTTCCTCCTACGCCTACTACCAGGGCACCTCGATGGCGACACCGCATGTTGCCGGGGTTGCTGCACTGGTGAAGGCAGCCAACCCACGTCTGTCGGCAACGGATGTGGCCAATGTGATTCGTAACTCCACCAAGCGCATGCCCGGACGCTGCTGGGGAGGCTCTTGCGGTACCGGCCTGGTTGATGCCGGTAAGGCAGTGCAGAAAGCGAAGAACACCAATGTCCGCTACTGGTGGTAATAACATCGCTGGGTAAACACACCCACCAGTAGTTGCGGCGGCGCCTGAACGAGGATGTTCGGGCGCCGCTTGGCTCCAATGGCCAAAGTGACGACACCCATTGACAATGGGGAAATGGCTATTGTTGTGAAACTTCGCCAACTCGCATCGGACCGGGTGTGGTTTATCCCCCTATGTGCCGCCCTTGGTGCCGGGCTTTTGGCCTATATTCTCGGTGATATTACTGTTCCTGCCGATTCGTGGCTGGCTACCTACCTGTGGCCCGGCGATACGGCAGCTGCCGCCGACATGTTGAGTTTTATTGCCTCATCGATGCTCACGGTGCTCACCACGGTGATTTCGATGACGCTGATTGTTCTACAAGTCGCTTCAGGACAGTTCTCCCAACAACTCTTGCGTGACTATATCCGCTCACGGGCTGTCAAGGGGATCTTCGCGGTTTTCACAGCCGTGTTTGTCTATGCCCTCATTTTGTTACGTGCCGTGGAAGCTGAAGGGCGGGAGTTACCGCCGCAAATTGGGGTGACTGTCGCGATGGTTGCCGTCCTTGGAGCCCTTGCCACCTTCGTGTGGTATGTCTCGCGGGTCGTCTCAATGGTGCGGGTCGATTCAATTATCGAATCGGTCACCCGCCAGGTTGAGCAGCTCCATTGTGCACATCGCCAGAAATGGGAACATGGCATTGACGTGCCCGATGTTCCCCAAAATGCGATGCCGCTCCGAGCTGATGATGCCGGTTATGTGCGCGCGGTCGCACTCGAGCACGGTGCCAGCTGGGCTAGTGCACACGATGCGGTGATTGTTGTTGCAGTCGCACCGGGTGATCCGGTCATTACCGGCCAGGTCGTGGCGTGGGTCTACGGCCGCAACAACACGCTTGATGAGGATGTTGAGCTACCGCGCTATGTGGTGAATATTGACTCCGAACGTGCTGCCGATGCCGATATTCGTCTCGGGGTGCACCAACTGTCCGATATTGCGGTGCGGGCCATGTCACCTGGCACCAACGACCCCACCACCGCGGTACACGCGGTCAATCAGGCAATTTCCATCCTGCGTCTGATTGCGGAAGATCCACTGGCTAACGAGGTGGTCTACGACGATGACGGGGTCGTGCGTGCGTTTGCTCCCGCTCCGAAAACCGTGGATTTCCTCGCCGAAATTGTCGGACCA
>JAUNVN010000095.1 GCA_030537655.1 Bowdeniella nasicola
CCCTGGGCACTATTGCGCGCGGGGTGGCGCTCTTTGCCCCACCCCGCGCGTTCGGTTGGAGCTTTAGATAATGCCCTGGTCTACAATTGCGTTGGCAACTCGCACGAAGCCGGCGATATTCGCCCCCATCACGTAGTTGCCCGGCTCACCGTATTCGGCGGCCGTCTCAGCGCACTCTTCGTGGATATCAGCCATGATGCGCACGAGTTTTGCTTCGGCCTTTTCAGCTGGCCACTGTTCACGTGACGCATTTTGTTCCATCTCCAATGCCGAGGTTGCGACCCCACCGGCGTTGGCTGCTTTGCCGGGACCGAACAGGCAGTTCGCGGCCTGGAATAGTTCAACCGCCGCGGGTGTACAGGGCATATTGGCCCCTTCGGCCACCACTTCCACCCCGTTGGCAATAAGGGTGCGCGCAGCTGCCTCATCCAGTTCGTTTTGCGTCGCGCACGGCAGGGCGATCGCGCAGGGGATATCCCAGATACTTCCCTTGGTATGCAAGGTGGCTTGCGGGCGGGCCTTGACATAGTCGGCCACACGTCCGCGTTGAACTTCTTTCACCTGACGCAATAGCGCCACGTCGACACCCGCTTCATCAAAGACGTAGCCGGAGGAGTCGGAGAAGGCCACGACATGGGCACCGAGCTGTTGGGCTTTTTCAATCGCATAGATGGCAACGTTGCCCGATCCGGAAACGACCACGCGTTTATCTTCCAGATCGCTGCCCCGTTTGGCCATCATTGAGGCGGCAAAGAGGACCGTGCCATAGCCGGTGGCTTCGGTACGGAGCAGTGAGCCACCCCAGTTGACGGCTTTACCGGTCAAGACGCCGGCTTCATAGCGGTTGGTCAGGCGACGATACTGACCGAAGAGATAACCAATTTCTCGTCCGCCCACGCCAATATCACCGGCGGGCACATCGGTATATTCACCAATATGTTGGTAAAGGGAGGTCATAAAGGATTGGCAAAACCGCATAATTTCCGCATCGGAGCGGCCCTGCGGATTAAAGTTGGATCCGCCTTTGCCTCCGCCAATACGTTGGCGGGTGAGAGAGTTTTTAAAGATTTGCTCAAATCCGAGGAATTTGATGATGGAGATATTCACGCTCGGGTGAAACCGTAATCCACCTTTATACGGGCCAAGTGCTGAGTTGAAGCCGATCCGATATCCGCGATTGACGTGAATCTTGCCGTCATCATCAACCCAGGGAACACGGAAGATATATTGCCGTTCGGGTTCCACCAGCCGTTCAAGCACCCCGGCGTCAACAAATTCGCGATGACGTTTGAGGACGGGGGAAAGCGTATCGAGTACTTCGTGAACTGCCTGTTGGAATTCGGGTTCTGCGGGGTTGACCTGGCAGACGTCCTGATAGATGCGTTCGAGATAGTCCTGCATCGTTAGGCCTCCTAGTGAGGCCGCCACACCTGACGGCGCGCGGCCGTCATTGGCGTTAAACGGCGGCCACACCGAAATGCAACCGTCATCGGGCGGTTTCCACCCTAGTGCGCTAAAGGGCTTGCCAAAAGCGAGTGTTCAATATGTAAAACTCAGTAATAGCGAGGCAGAGTTGCCTCCGAGGCGGACCGCAGTGCTTGCAGCGGTAAGGTGACCTCACCAACCGCCGTGGTAATCTGCAGGTCACTGCCCCCGGTGGTGCCGATATTTCGGCAGGTTACCCCATAGCTTTCTGCCAGCTGACCGATCGCTTCCACATCGAGTTCATCAACCGCAACGATGGCGCGTGCCCCCGATTCGGCAAACAGCACCGTGGCACTATCGAGTTCACCATCGGTGGCAAGATCAGTTATCTCCACCTGCGCTCCCACGCCGTAGCGCAAACACGCATCGACCAGAGCTTGTGAGAGCCCACCACGGGATAGATCGTGAGCCGATTGGGAAATTCCGCGCTCAGAAATGGCAATGAGGAGTTTCGCCAAGGCAGTTTCGGCGTGGAAATCAACCTGCGGTGGCATCCCCCCGAGGTGGTCGTGGAAGACCCGTGCCCATTCCGATCCCGAAAGTTCATTGCGGGTGACGCCCAACAGCATGATTGCGAGCCCTTTTCGGTGCCAACCCGAAGGAACCACGCGCGCGACGTCATCCATCACACCAAGTACTCCCACCACGGGTGTGGGGTAGATCGATTCATCACCGGTGGTGTTATACAGCGAGACGTTCCCGCCGGTCACCGGGATACCAAGTTCCTTACATCCGTCTGCCAGGCCGGTGATCGTTTCGACCAGCTGCCACATATAGTCGGGGTTTTCCGGGTCACCGAAGTTGAGACAGTCGGTCACGGCCCGCGGCGTTGCCCCCACGGTTGCGACATTGCGGTAGGCCTCGGCCAGTGCGGCACGCGCCCCGGTGTAGGGGTCAAGGTAGGCGAAACGTGGGATCGCATCGGTGGCGATTGCCACTCCGAGTCCGGAGTTTTCATCCACGCGCACCACCCCGGCGTCATCGGGTTGTGCCAGGGCGGTATTACCTTGGACGTAGTGGTCGAACTGGCTGGTAATCCACGCTCGTGACGCACAGTTGGGGGAGGCGGCAAGGGTGACGATCTGTTCGGCTAATCCGCTGGCATCAGCTGGCCGCTCCAGGCGGTCAGCGCCATCGGCATTGATCTCATCCAGCCACGATGGACGGGCGTAGGGCCGGTGATATTCGGGGCCGTCGTGGGCGACCGTGGTGGGATCCACATCGACGATGCGTTCACCAAAGTGGTCGATGGTTAGCCGCCCGTCGCCGGTGACCTCACCGATAATTGCCGATTCAACCTCCCACTTGCTTGTGACCGCGAGGAAATCGTCGATCTTATCGGGCGCGACAATCGCCATCATTCGTTCTTGCGATTCACTCATGAGGATCTCACCGGCAGTGAGAGTCGGGTCGCGCAGCAGCACCTTTTCTAAATCGACGTGCATTCCCGAACCGCCATTGGAGGCCAGTTCGGAGGTGGCGCAGGAGATTCCCGCTGCCCCCAAATCCTGGATCGCTTCAACCAGCTCACCGGCGAAGAGTTCCAGACAGCATTCAATGAGCAGTTTTTCCATGAACGGGTCGCCCACCTGCACGCTCGGGCGTTTGGTGGGTCCGTCATCGGTGAAGGTTTCGGAGGCGAGAATTGAGGCGCCGCCAATCCCGTCACCGCCGGTGCGCGCACCGAAGAGCACCACGAGGTTGCCTTCGCCTTCGGCATTAGCGAGGTGAATATCGTCGTGGCGCATCACGCCCAGGCACAGGGCGTTGACCAGCGGGTTGCCCTGGTAGGAGGGATCGAATTCGGTTTCTCCACCGATATTGGGAAGGCCTAAACAGTTGCCATACCCACCGATACCGGCGACGACCCCGTGCACGACGCGGGCAGTATCGGGATGGTCAATCGCGCCGAAGCGCAGCTGGTCCATTACCGCAATCGGTCGGGCCCCCATGGAAATAATGTCCCGGACAATCCCCCCAACCCCGGTGGCCGCTCCCTGGTAGGGCTCCACGTAGGAGGGATGGTTGTGGGATTCCACTTTAAAGGTGACGGCCCAGCCGTCACCAATATCTACTACGCCCGCATTCTGACCGATCCCAACCAGCAGGTGCTCGCGCATCTTGTCGGTGGTTTTTTCCCCAAACTGCGCCAGGTGCACCTTGGAGGATTTGTAGGAGCAGTGTTCGGACCACATCACCGAGTACATGGCCAATTCGGCATTGGTGGGACGCCTGCCGAGCAGCTCGACAATCTTGTCGTATTCTTCGGCTCGCAGTCCGAGTTCCGCATACGGCATTTCCTGATCCGGTGAAGCTTGCGCATCGGTGATGGTGTCAGGATGGTGGTGTGGCTGCGTTGTCATCAATCCCCCAGGATATTCAAGGCGAGTAGGCCGACTGGCCAGTAGCTTACTCGGCTTGGCTCACGCGCGCAGCGCACTTTCACGTGGTGGAATTCTCCAGTTCAACCATCGAGGGATTTTCGTGATTATCCTGCGAAAATCCACACATTATCGCCGCTTGTCAACACCCACGTGTCGGTATCGAACGGATAGATCTGCATTGTGAAATCAAAGGCGCGAGGAATCTGCCACACCCGCGTGGCACTCCCACCGTGGCACAGCGCATGCTCGCCGCCGGCAATCACCTTCACATATCATTGTCGACTGGCTGCCAACTGCCCGGGGACGGCGTGCCGCCGAGATCGCACACTTGTATTTCTTACCAACAGCTCGGCACGCATCCAGCTGTGATGTTATTCCGGTAAGACCCACACCCCTGCGGAGGAGGACAACACCCAACCGGTGTTGTTGAAGGGACGCATCACTGCATCGATAGCAACGCCCTCCGGGATTTTCCAGACCGGGGAGGTGGCTCCACCGGCTTCTAAATTAAACAGCGTGCCGTTACCTTCGCCCTCTTGGCACAGCGCACGCTCGCCGCCGGCGATCACCGTGGCATTCATACATGGTAGGTGCCACTGTTGGTCGTTATCGGAGCGGGTCAAGGTCACACTGTCCCCGCTGCTCGCATCAATTTTCATGGTGACGCCACCGGGCAGAATTTGCCACTTCACCATCGATGTGCCCCCGGGGCCAGGCTGGGTTTGCACCCCGGCGTTTTCCAGATATTCCAGTCCCGCAATCAGGTCTGGGTATGTCACTTCCAGCCCGTAGTCCAGGATGTAGTCAGCATCGAACTGGTTTTGGTTGCGGAGCCGGATCGGTGAGAGCATTTTTACCGCACCGGCGGGAACTGCGTATTCCGCTTCGACGTTGCCCTGCGCATCATAGGCAATGAACGTGCCTGCCTGCTGATCAACACTCACCACGTGGTCATCGTAGGTGGCGATCACACGTCCTTTGCCTAGCGAGATCACCTCACCGGTTTGCGTATTGACCAGGTCGTGACATCCTTCTGTGAGCTCAACCAACCAGGGTGAAACCCCGTTATGTTGCAACGACCGACACAGCCCCCTGTCGTCTTCTTTTCGCCAAACATCCTTCCCCTCCAGGGTTGTGAGATGAATCGCTCGCGGGGCGACTTGGTCGGCCGCAGCGTATTCGTCAGAATACGGGCTCAGGCCTTCCAAGCCACTGAAATCTTGTGACCAGTAGAAAAAGGTATCCGGGCCCACCATCACCAAATAATTTAATCCCCAATCATCGGGGTTCATCACATTGAAGTCCTCGGGGCTCATCACCTCTGTCTGCGTCCCGGCATCCCACACTCCGGGGATAATACCTTCCGTTGGGATATTCACATGCACAAATCCTCCGCGGATTGCGCGCGCATTGAAGAGTATGGGGGTATCACCTTGATCCAGCGCAGTTGTCACCTGTCCATCGGCAACCCGGTAAACCTTGTCGCCGACTTGCACATAGGGCGCCAGCGGATCGCTGTTGATGCGTGAGGCCATATCGGCAACCCGGATTGGTTGGCCATCACCACGGAACTCACTCCACGTCGCCCGTTCAATTTCACGAGGGACGCTCACCTCAGGTTCCTCAGTTTCCTCATCTGTCGGCTCCGCGCTTTCTTCGCTGCCTTCCTCACTTGGCGTTGCGGTGGGTGCGGGCGTGGCGGTGATCTCCTCATCGTCACCAAACCAGCCTTGCTGGTAGCCAAAGGCAGCAACGGCACCGCCAAGAACCAGCACCGCTGCAGCGCTGGCGGCACTGATTTTTGTTTGGAGACCCCTGCCGGCAGCTTCGTGCGGTTCTTGCGATAATTCGTCGTCGTTTTCCATCGTGCTGCTCTTTTCTCCTACCAGTACTCTCAGTCTTCCATCACATAGAGTCCATCTGCTGTGGAAAGGATCCACTGACCCGCGTTAAACGGATGGAATTGGGCAAAACTGTGCTCATCCATATTCGCTAAGCGCCACACTTCACTGCTTGCCCCTCCCGCCTGTAGCTCAAAGAGCGTTCCCGCTGCGGAGCCGCCCTGGCAAAACGCGCGGGTACCATCGGCGACAATCTCGACATCAATGCACGGCAGGGTCCACTCATCACCGCTGCCCTCATGGCGTAACTGCACCGAGGAGCCGTCATCGCCTGCTTTCACCCGGATTGATTGGCCACCCGGCAGGAGGGCCCACCGGGTTGTGGCAAACTTGCCGCTAAATTCTGGTGTGGCACCTATTTCTTGCAGGTGTTGCAACCCCGCGATCAGATCCTGGTAGGAGAGTTCATCGCCATAATCGAGAATGGGTCCCACCCAATAGTGCCCCTCCAACCGCGATTGCATTCGGCTGTGCATGTGGAGCGCCGCTCCAGGGAAAACAAATTCGTGTTCAATCGCAGCATTGTCGGCGCTGTAGACGACGAATTTTTGTTCATCGCCATAGG
>JAUNVN010000096.1:0-4627 GCA_030537655.1 Bowdeniella nasicola
GGACGCAATCGCGCAGTTTTCACCATCTGATCGATAATGCGCATATTGGCTTGGTGGGGGATAAAGACGTCAATATCTTCGGGGGCCAGTCCCGCAGCAGCAATAATGTCCCGGGCAACTCTTGCCATCGAAAATGCGGCCCACTTAAAGACCGTGGGGCCTTCTTGACGCAGCGTTGGCCAACTCATGTCGCTACCATCGCGGAGAGTCAGCCACGAGTGTGTTTGCCCGATTGTGGCCGCTTGGGACCCATCTGAACCCCACACGGTACGTGAAATCTCTGGGGTGTCACTGGGTCCAATAATCGTGGCGCCACCCCCATCACCGAGGATGAAGGAGATGGAGCGATCTGTTGGATCAATGAAATCACTCATCTTTTCAGCCCCCACCACCAGTACATGGGTGGCCATCCCGGCGCGCACGAGCGCATCGGCTTGAGCAATGCCGTAGCAATAGCCCGCGCATGCTGCGGAAATATCGAAGGCCGCAGCCGGGGTGGCGCCGATCGCATCGGCGACCTGGGCAGCTGCGGACGGGGTTTGTTCAAAATGGGTCACGGTCGAGACAATGACCACGTCAATATCACTGCCGTCAAGCCCGGTATTGTCTAACGCATCGTGGGCAGCGGCTGTTGCCAGACTTACAGCGGTGTCCTCGGGCGCGGCATAGGTGCGGGTGATAATCCCGGTGCGCCGGCGAATCCACTCATCTGAGGATTGAATCGGCTCGATAATCTCGTCGTTGGGAATAATGCGTTCACCGCGTTTGGATCCAAACCCAAGGATCCGAGAACCAGCATTTGGGGTGGAGATCGAAACAGTCGGCCTCATGAGATTTCCTTCTCTAGCTGCGCTGGTTTAAGCGCACGAACGGTGAGGGTTTTCATCGCGCGTTTCGCCAGTCCGCTCAACACGCGGGCGGGCGCAAGTTCCACCGCGTGGGTGGCAAGCGCGGCGATGGTGGTCTGGCACAGATCCCAGCGCACCGAATTGGTGATCTGCGTGGGAATTCGTGCCAGTGCTTCGCGCGCATCGCGCAGGGGAGCTCCATCGGCGTTGGAGACCACCGGGCAGCGGGGATGCCCGAGACGAATGGTATCGACGGTGGCGGCAACCGCCTGGGTGGCGCTCGCCATCATGTCAGTGTGGAAGGCACCTGCCACTTCTAATGGCAGCACGCGGGTTCCACGCGGCGGATCTGCACGAAGGGCTGCAATCGCATCGCTGGTGCCGGCAGCTACGACCTGACCGGGTGCATTAATATTCGCCGGTGTTAAGCCGCGTGCACGCAGCTCGCTGGCAACCGGTTCGATCTGGCCGCCAACGACCGCGGCCATCGCACTCCCGGGGGCCTGATGTACGGCACGCGCCATAGCGCCACCGCGAATTGCCGCGAGTTTCACCGCGTCGGTATCACTGATGATCCCGGCGACCGCAAGTGCGGCAACTTCCCCAATCGAATGGCCTGCCACAAGGCCGGGGCGTGCACCGGTGGCCGCCTGGTAGCAGTGCCACGACAATAGTGACGTGGCGACAATGAGCGGCTGGGCATATTCGGTTTTGCGGATCGTATCCGCATCGGCATAGGTTCCCAAGTCGGTCAGATCGAGATCGGCGGCAGCACTCCACGTGTCGATGAGGCCACCGCCATCAAGATCGAGGTTATCGGCAACCTTCATCCACGCGTGAAGCATCCCGGGTTGCTGGGAACCTTGACCTGGACATAACACTGCAAGCACGTTTGCTACTGTCTCATCTTCCATCGCCAACTCCGCTCGTTGTGGCTACCAAGTCGTCCCGGCGAACTTGTAGGGTTCCTACAACTACGTATGTGAAGTGACCATATCAGCTGTGTGGGGTTTCAGTGGAAAATAACCGACCAACAGTGAGCGCAATCTGTAAGATGTGGCCCTCGCGTGGATCGGTGGGGTCCCACCCGATCAACCGGGCGATCCGCCGCAAGCGGTAGCGCACCGTATTGGGGTGGACAAACAGTTCGCGTGCCGCCGCTTCCAAATACCGACCCTGGGCGAGATATGACTCCAAAGTTTCCACCATGACACTGCCGGCCTGCATGAGGGGAATATAGATTTCTTCAATGAGGGTTTGGCGCGCAAGCTCATCACCGTTGAGCGCCCGCTCGGGCAGAAGATCATCAGCGCGTACAATCCGCCCAGCATTGGTAGCTGCCCGCACAACGTTATGGGCGGCAAAGGCCGCGCGCACGGAGCGAGCCGCATCGATCACATCGGGGACTTGCGGACCAATAATGATCGTTCCGGGCCCAAAATGGTCAGCAACATCGGCTGCAATCTCCGCCGCCGGACGAGCCGCACCCAACACCGCAATAATCCGGTCACCTTGGAGGCCAACAAGCGCATCGGACGTAGCGCGCAGGCAACTGGCACGCAGATCAGCGGTTGCGCTCTCGTGAAGGTCGCGCGCGGCAGGACCCACCAATGTGAAGGTCGGATCCGCGCCGGTCCATCCGAGTGTTGCCACCCGGGAACGTGTAACGGAAGGAGACGAGCCACGAATAATGGCATCAATTGCCGCCGCTTCGAGCCGAGCATCCCACTGGCCGCGAGTCTCAGCGGCCCGTGCATAGACTGCCGCCGCACTAAACGCGACTTCTCGGGAATAAATCAGCGCTAATTCGTACAGGTCGCGGCGATAGTTATCCGCCACGTGCAAGATCCCTTTATCTTCCACCACCGTGGTGATCAGCCGTAACACCTGCAAGACACGTTGGAGCGAAATTGTGCGCGTCAGTTCTGGGGGAGCGACTCGGAAAATCTCTTGCGGTTTTGATGCCGAAGCGTCACAGCCAGCAATCCAATTCAAAAACCGATTAATTCCCTCATGTGCCACAAGCCCAAGCCAGGAGCGGTCTTGTGACGATAGGTTGGCCCACCATGGCAATTCTGACTCCATGCGGGCAACCGCTGCGAGTTTGAGTTGATCTGCCGCTCGTCGCAATTCGGTAATGACCGAGTCGGGAAGCGTGGTGGCGTGCGCAATATGAAGATCGCTCATGAGCGGCAGCTTACCGGCTCGTCTTTGTGTATGCGACGATTGTGCGCGTTATGGTGGAAGCATCATGAGCAGCGAGGACAATATGGCGACGCGTGAACCTGCCGAATATGGCGACGACGATAAGACCCACCCTTCGAGTGTTCTACCGCACCATGCCAACCCCGACCCGGTGGAGGCTGGCTTGCGCCAAGCTGAAACTACGCTGCGCAAGCGCCTGGCTGAAAACCCAAATGACCAACAGGCCTTCGCTACCCTGGCACGGCTGGTTTCCCTGGGTGCCCATTACGACGAGATTCCCGATCCCCTCACCGCCGATGAACTACCGGCAGGTGAACGTGAACGGATCAATACGGCACTGTGGGCGCTGGCTGACGAATTCGTCGGGAATTCCCGCGCGTGGTACCCCCTGATTCAACTTGCGCGGCTATCACTGGATGAAGACCGCGAATCTGCGGTTCGGCGATTAAAAACGGCGGTCCAACGCGAAGAAAGTGGCCAGGCTCTTTTCGAATCGCTGCAGATGCTGCGCCGCGCGAACCTACCAGGCGAAGCGGTCCAACTGGGCGTTGGTGCATGGGATCCAGCGAACCATATCGCTGATGCTGGCCGCCAGTTGGTGCGAGCTGCTTGTGAAGCCCACCGGCCCGATGAGGCACGCCGGCTCCTGGCAGCACTGCGCAAACATCACGGTGATGAGGATTTCACCGATTTGGATGTCGCGGTGCAAAGTGCTGTTTCCGCAGGCGAGTAGCGAAAACCTTCAATCCATCGCGCGATCAATGCGGGGTGGATTCGTTAGTGCTAACCGCCCAGTTTTCGGCTAAATTTCGCGAAATTCGCTATCCTTAAAGGGAAAGGAGGCGGGCAGCGTGCATCAGCGCAGCGGCAGCGACGCCGTTGAATTTGGCCGCATTTCCACCCCGGCGCCCCACCACTATCGCTTTGGGAACTGGGCCTTAGCTTGGATGGCGGCGATGAGTGGCATTCTCTTAACCGTCTTTGTCGCCATCCACATGTTTGGCAACCTGAAAGCCTTCAGTGGACCGGAATCCTTTAACTCCTATGCCACCTGGCTGCGCGTTGCCGGCCAGCCGTTACTCCCGCCTGGCGGACTGCTGTGGGCATTTCGCATTGGTCTGCTCGCCATTGCCGCAGTTCACATCTTTGCGACGCTGCTGATTACAATCCGCGCCATAGCTCACCCCGCGCAGGTGCGCACCCGGGCGACACTGCTCTCACGGGGGATGTGGATCACCGGTATGACACTCCTCGTGTTCGTGATTCTCCATATATTGGATCTCACCACCGGCACGGTTCATCACAGTTTTGTTGCCACTGACGCCTATGGCAATCTGGTGGCTTCTCTGTCTCGTCCGACTTTTGCCGGCTGCTACATCCTGGCGATGGCAGCCCTGGCAGCGCACCTGTGGCACGGGCTGCAGCTGGCCGTAGTTGACCTTGGAGTCCGTTCAGCGCGCTGGCGTCAGTTCCTGCAGGTGGGTGGTTACGCACTCGCGCTGGTTATCCCGCTGGTGAACATGAGCTTTCCGATCTTAATTCTCACAGGGGTGATCCAATGAGTTTCACCATCA
>JAUNVN010000096.1:4637-6324 GCA_030537655.1 Bowdeniella nasicola
CCATCACGCCCGGCAGGCAGCTAACCGGTGATGTCCCCGCGGTAGACCCGCGCGATGCGTGGCGGTGGGCACAAGACCACTACCGGCTGGTGGCGCCCAATAATCGCCGGAATTTGCACATTATTGTCGTTGGTACCGGTCTGGCTGGGTCAGGGGCGGCGTGCGCGCTGGCGGACCTTGGTTACCGGGTAAGTGTGGTCACCTACCATGATGCACCGCGCCGTGCCCACTCGGTAGCAGCCCAGGGAGGGATTAATGCGGCGCGGGCACGCAAAGTCGACAACGATTCTCTCATGCGATTTGTCACCGATACTGTCAAAGGAGGGGACTTTCGTGGGAGGGAAGCCGAAGCATTCCGCCTGGGGGTCGAATCGGCCCGGGTGATCGACCACCTCAATGCACTCGGTGCACCGTTTGCACGTGAATACGGTGGCTCTTTAGCTACGCGCTCATTTGGGGGTGTGCAGGTATCACGGACCTACTACACGCGCGGTCAAACTGGTCAGCAAGCCCAACTTGCAGGAGCGGCAGCTTTGGCCCAACACGTCAACGCCGGCAGGGTCACCCAGTATGTACGCCACGAAATGGTTGATCTGGTAATCGCCGATGGTCATGCACGAGGCGTCGTGGTACGTAATTTACTCACCGGCACGATCCGGGCGCTTACCGCCCATGCGGTCGTTCTGGCCACCGGTGGGTATGGCAATATTTACTATCATTCCACTCTGGCGAAGCAGTCAAATGCCTCGGCTATCTGGCGAGCCTACCGGCGCGGAGCCTACCTTGCTCAACCCTCCTTCATCCAATTCCACCCCACCGCACTACCGATTAGTCACCACTGGCAATCCAAATCGATTTTGATGAGCGAATCACTGCGTAATGATGGGCGGATCTGGGTGCCCACCACGCCTGGTGACGAGCGTAGTCCTGCTGATATTCCTGAAACGGAACGCGACTATTATCTCGAGCGACAATATCCTGCCTACGGTAATCTCACCCCGCGTGATGTCGCTTCGCGCGCTGCCTATAGTCAAATCACCAACGGGTTTGGAGTCGGACCGCTCCGTAATTCTGTCTACCTTGATTTTCGCGATGCGATCGCACGGGTAGGTAAGGCGGCAATCGCGAAGCGTTACGGCAATCTCTTCACGATGTATCACCACGCCACCGGGGAAGATCCCTATCAGGTGCCGATGCGCATTGCCCCAGCTGCACACTTCACGATGGGAGGGCTGTGGAGTGACTACAATTTGATGACCGCGATTCCCGGGCTGTTTGTCGCGGGTGAAGCGGGTTTTGGATATCACGGAGCGAACCGGCTGGGTGCCAACTCCCTGCTGTCCGCGTGTGTTGATGGTTGGTTTACTATTCCGCTATCCGTGCCGAACTATCTTGCCGATCACCTCCATACGCAATTGCCCGGTGAGGAAGACAAGTGTGTACGCGAGGTTATTGATCAGGCGCAAAAGCGGTTTGATCGACTTGCCACCATCGGTGGATCGCGGCCACCGCGGGCCTTTCATCGTGAACTAGGCGAAATTCTCACCCGCGCCTGCGGGGTCGCCCGCTCCGAGGCAACACTCACGCGGGGGATTGGAGAGATCCAGGCGTTGCAGGAGGCATTTGCGACCGATCTGAAAGTGGTGGGACCTCGCGCGTGGGTAAATCAAGAACTCGAATATGCGGC
>JAUNVN010000097.1 GCA_030537655.1 Bowdeniella nasicola
CCGGCTCGGCTTCGGCAGCTCGCAGTCGGGCGATAAGTTCGTTCAGCTCACCTTCGTAAGCTTGCAGGTGTTCATTCAGCTCGGCAATTGCCGGTCCGGTGCGCTGGACTTCATCATTGGCGCTACGCACGGTTGCCCCAAGTTGCGCCAGTCGCTGATTTGACTGGGCCCGGGCCGCATCGGCCTGCCGCACCGCGTCCAGACACGCCGCCACGTGGTGACGCGCAGCTTCCGCATCGGCTTCTGCGCGCGCGAGCTCTGCCCGTAACGTCTCGGCTGTCCTTTCACAGCGCGCCGCGAGTGCCGCCGCATCATCGTGTAGGGCGCGCAACTCTAACTGCGAGGCACCCTGGTCACTGCCAACGCGCAACTGCCAGGTTGTGCGCACAGTGGCATCGCGGGTGACCGTGACCAGGTCATGATGGGCTGCCAGGAGAGCAGCAGCCTGCGCGTCGCTAGCAACAAGAACCACATTGGAAAGCGCTGCATTAATCGCCGGGGCGAAGCGCTCATCGCGCACCCGCACGTGTGTACGCGCCCAACTTGCTCCCTCCGGAAGGTCAATTCTCGGCGTGAACGGTGTGGTGGAGGGGTTGTGCAACAGGCGAATCCCGCCGAGCTCGTGACCGGTGATATAGGTCAGAGCCGCATCGGGGTCGCTGGTTAACGCCGCATCTGCCCACTGATCAAGGGCAGCGGCGATCGCGGCACGCCACGGTTCATCCACGCGCAGCACTTGAGATAGCAGCGCGCTGGCATGGCCGGCCTCGCTCAGTGCTCCGTAGGCTGAAGCATCGTGCAGTGACAGCGCGAGGGTCTCTTGGCGGGTGCGCGCCCCGGTGGCTTGGGAAGTGATGTCATGTAGCTGTTCACGTACCTCTCGCGCCCGCGCTTCTGCGCGCTCGGCAGCAGCAAGAGCCTCACCATGGGCCGCTTCACTTTGTTCATCACCGCTATTGGCCGCTATTTCAGCTTCCAGGGTGTTGTAGGCATGTTCGGCATGTTCCAAGCGACTATTGGCTGCTTGGAGATTTGCTTCCAGGCGGCTGCGTTCGGCTGTTGCCGCTTCAATTCGCGAGCGCTTAGCAGCGACCTTACCGGCGAGTTTTGCAATCCCCTCGCGTCGGTCAGCGACCGCGCGATGCAAATTCGCCAATTCGCGTTCGGCATCTGCTTCGTTTGCTTCTGCGTGCTCGCGCGCGCTAATCGCCTCGTTGAGCGCAACCTCATTGCGGTCAACCAAGTCGCGTAATTCGGATTCTGTTCCCGCGACCGCTTCGGCTTGGGCGCGCAGCTCTTTTGGACTTGGACCGTGAAATCTCGGCGGGGCGGCATTGAGATAACGAGAACGTTCACTGGCGAGCTGGGCGATGGAGGCGAGTCGTTCATTTAGGGTCGACAGCTCCACGCGCACATTCGTGGCAGCCCGTAATTGGGGGCCGAGGCGAGCACCGCGACTTTCTGCTGCGCGCAGTTGTTCACGCAGCTGCTCACAGCTGGCCGCCACTTTGGTGCGCTGGCGGGTGATGGCGTCTTCATCCGCCTGTTCGGCGTGAAGCTTCGCGAGCAGTTGCGCATAGTCATCGGCATAGAGCCGGCTTTTGGCATCGCGCGCATCAGCTTGGATCTTCCCCGCGCGCCGGGCAACATCAGCCTGGCGGGCCAGCGGTCCGAGTTGCCGGCGAATCTCAGCGGTGAGGTCTTCCACCCGCACCAGATTTGCCGCCATCGTTTCGAGTTTGCGCAGAGCTTTTTCTTTCCGCCGCCGGTGTTTGAGTACCCCGGCTGCTTCTTCAATAAAGCCGCGGCGTTCCTCGGCGGTGGCATGCAAAATTTTGTCGAGTTGTCCCTGACCGACAATCACGTGCATTTGCCGCCCCATGCCGGTATCGGAGAGCAGTTCTTGGATATCGAGCAACCGGCAGGCAGTGCCATTGATCGCATATTCGCTGCCACCGGAACGAAACAGGGTGCGTGAAATCGTCACTTCGGCGTAGTCGATCGGCAAGGCCCCATCGGTGTTGTCAATCGTCAGTGACACTTCGGCACGGCCGAGGGCCGGGCGCGAGGTGGTCCCGGCAAAAATCACATCGGCCATCGACCCACCGCGCAGTGTTTTGGCGCCCTGCTCCCCCATTACCCACGCGAGAGCATCCACCACATTCGACTTACCTGAACCGTTGGGACCGACCACACAGGTGATCCCGGGTTCAAAACGTAATGTGGTGGCCTGCGCAAAGGATTTGAATCCCCGCAGGGTGAGGGTTTTTAAATGCACGTCACCACCATAGCCACTTCCCCAACGGCACTAGGGGGTCTCTCGGAGGTAGATCACCGCAGAGTAGGGCGCCACATCAACTATGGCACTGCCATCGCTGGCATCCAGGTCAGCGGTGGGATGATCACCAAAGAGTTGACTGTAGCGACGCGCATCGGAATTGAATCGCACTCGCCACATCCCGCCGCTGGGCAGTTCCACGCGGGCACGCTGCGGCTGGGCAGTAAAGTTCGCAGCGATGATCACCGCGTGGTCATCATCTACCGTCGCGCGGCAAAAGGCTAACAACCCGGTCGTGTCATCGGCGTGCAGGATCCTCGTGTGTGGTCCAGATAGTGCCGGTGAGTTGCCATCAAGGTTGCGCCGCAGTGCAATCAGGTCGCGGAACATTTGGGTCAGGTCTCGGAATTTCCATGCCAGCGACCAATCGAGCGGCACGGTGTCACGGAACCATTCATCTTCGAGAAATTCTTGGCCTTGGAAGAGCATCGGTACACCCGGGGTGGTCAGCACTAAAGCGGCCCCAAGAGTCGCGAGTTTTTGTGCCTTCCACCCGGTGGGGTCCTCGGTGCTAACCTCCGTGGGGATACGTGCTTTACCGTTCGCAACCTCATCGTGAGATTCGGTGTAAATCACCCGATCGAAGGGGTGGTGGTAGGCATGGCTAATCGCCTTGGCTACCACACTTGGGTTGCGCTGTTCATCACTGTCGGCGATGAGGGTGGCGCGGATGGGATGGACGAACTGGTTATCCCACTGAGCGTGCATCGCTCCGGCATCTGGGTCAGTCACGGCCGCGTCATTGTGAAGATCTTCGGCAATGGTGATCCTGCCGGGGAATTCCTCACGTACCATCGTGCCCACGCGTGCCATCGTGCGCCACCCATCTGCGATAGGGCCGTTAAAGCCGTCGATCGTGCGCATATACGGGGTCATATCCAACCGCAACCCATCGGCACGATAGTCGCGCAACCACATCCGCGCATTATCGACGATGAAGTCGCGCACTTCCTGGCGGCCATAATCGGGACGAGTATCGCCCCACGGAGTGGACGCGCGGTGATCTTGATAAAAATAGATCCCGCCGCCATCATTTTCGCTCCACCCATCAAATTGCCACAGGGACAAATCCGAGGGGCCAAAGTGGTTGTAGACCACATCGATGATCACGGCGATGCCCGCCTGGTGGGCGTGTTTAATGAAGTTTTTCAACGCATCGGGTCCGCCGTAGCTCGATTCCACAGCAAAGATATGGGCGGGGTTATACCCCCAGGAATAGTCACCGGCGAATTCCATCAGCGGCATGAGTTCAATCGCGTTCACCCCAAGGTTACGCAGATAGGAAAGTTTGCCAGTTAAGTCCGCAAGATCTGCCGGACCATCATCGCCATCATCAACAAATGAACCGATATGAGTTTCGTAGATGACCAGTTCGTGCAACGCCGGGGTGCAAAAGTCATGCTCGCCCCAATCAAACCGTGCGTGATCATAGAGCACGCCGTTACCAACCGAGTTGGTCACCCGATTCGCCCGCGGATCAATCCGGTAAAATTCGCGTTCCCCGTTGGTGATGACGTACTTGTACTCCTGACCGTGGTGCGCTCCGGGCACTTCGGTATACCAGTTTCCTGCGTCATCGCTAATCAGCGGGTGGGCACTGGCATCCCAGTCGTTAAAGTCACCAACCACACTGACTGCGTCGGCATTGGGAGCCCAGACGCGAAACGCGAACCCGTTGGTTATCGGAATTGCTCCCATGCCGGGAACCGGGGTTGTGGTCATCTCCGCCCTTTCACTTCGCTGCCGGGGTGCACACACAACTGTCGCGTCCGCACTGGCGGACGCGACAGCACCAATGTGTCTTAGAGGTTAGGGAACCAGATTTTGATTTCGCGGTTCGCACTTTCAACCGCATCGGAGCCATGGACCACGTTTTCAACGTTGCCATTACCCCAGTCCCGGGCCAGATCGCCGCGAATGGTGCCCGCAGGTGCGGTGGTTGGATCGGTTGATCCTGCCAGTGCACGGAATCCTTCAACCACGCGGTCACCTTCAATCACCAGCGCGACAATCTTCCCGTCCGACATATAGTCGAGCACATCGTTAAAGAACGGTTTTTCTTTGTGCTCAGCGTAGTGGGCAGCAAGCGTGTCACGCTCAGCTTGCAGCATTTTCATTTCAACAATGCGGTAGCCCTTCGCTTCGATGCGACGCAGGACTTCACCGATCTGGCCGCGCTTGACGGCATCAGTTTTGATTAACACAAGTGAACGTTCAGTAGCCATACCCCCAGCTTACCTATCGCAAGGCCCTGGGAGCGAATGACGCGCAGCTGCGCTAGTGGGATGGCTCATCACCCCGGTCCGCACCGGTGTGCTGCCGCCAGTGCGCTATTTCGAGGTGATAACGCTGTTCACGTTCCACATCAATCCGCCTTCCGAGGCGGAGGGAGGCGACCCACAGCGCAAGGAAAATCAGTCCGAGCACATACATATCGCCAATCCAATAGCCGGTGGCTATCAATGCGATTTGTACCGCCCAACCAAGAAAAATACCGACCCGATTCCTCACCAGCGCGGCACCGAGCAGGGCTCCGCCACCAACCAGCGCGCCAATCACCCACGCTACCGGCGATGAGGTGAGCGCCAATCCGGCTAACACCAATGCTAAGAACAGGCCAACGAAGGCTTCCAGGATTAACAGTACGAGACAAAACAGTCGCCTCGCACTGCGCGGCCGCCGCGGGGCCGCCGGTGCGGTTGCGGCGCCATCGGGGCGCCTGGCTGATTGCTCTGCCGAACTAGTCACGCCTCCCAGTGTGGCATACCTCGCCATCGCCCGTGCCTATCGCTGACCACTTCCTCAAATCCTCACCGCAAAGTTCGGCTAGACTAACAATTGTTTTCGCCATGCCTAATGATTGGATGATCATGGATCACATCAGCACAATTCTCGCTGACGCCGGGCTCAATAACCCGGCGGTGACACGATATGTCGAAAAGTGGGCGACAATCACCCAGCCCGAAGCCATCGAAGTGGTCTGTGCGGCTGACGATGAAAGACTTGTCAATGCTGCACTTGCCGACGGGGAAATTGCTCCGGCCGGAAAAGACCGCTACTACTCTCGCTCCTATTACAAGGACACTGCTCGCTCGGAGGAGCGCACAGTGGTTGCGACCCACAACCGGGATGACAAGGGGCTGTATAACAACTGGCGCGACGCCGATAAGGTCACTGCCGCACAAGAAAAAGCCATGGAAGGCGCATCCAAGGGGAAAACGATGTATGTGGTTCCCTACCTGATGGCAGCACCTGGATCACCTCTAGAAAAGTGGGCGCGCGGCGTCGAACTCACCGATAATCGCACCGTTGCGCTCCATATGATCCGGATGGCACGCGTGGGTGTGCAATACCTCAACGACCTGGCCGATCCCGACGAGTTCGTCAAAGCCGTGCACGTGACTGGCGACCTGGAAAACCTCGGACAGGGCACCGACGCTGATGAGCGCCTGTTTGCCACCGTGGCCGATGACCGCACCATTTTGCACTACGGCTCCTCCTACGGCGGCAACGCGCTGCTCGGCAAGATCGCGCACGGGCTGCGTCAGGCTGCTTATGACGGCTGGGCTTCAGGAGAGTTCCTGTCCGAACAGTTCATGCTGATCGGTATCAAAGATAAGCAAGCAGACCGCACCTACTACGTCTGCGGCGGCTTCCCCTCTGCTTCGGGCAAGACCAACCTCGCGATGATGTTGCCGCCCGATGCGCTCGGTGATCGCTATGAGGTGTACTTCTACGGCGATGACATTGTCTGGCTGTGGATCGATCCGAAAACCAAGCGCGTCTATGGGATGAATCCTGAATACGGAGCTTTTGGCGTCGCCAAGGACACGAACGAACATTCCAACCCGACGGCAATGAAAGCCATCGCAGAAGGAACGCGCACACTGTTCACCAACGTTGCCTACAACCCCGAAACACAAGAACTGTGGTGGGAAGGCAAGACAACAGAACCGCCAAAAGA